>CAZIZD010000104.1:0-12541 GCA_964543615.1 uncultured Alcaligenaceae bacterium
GCCACTGAGCCCACCGCTCCATCGCCGTCCACGACGCCACCGCCCGCGCCGGTGGTGCCTCCGCGCTTCGACGCCGAGTATCTCGACAATGCACCACCCGCCTATCCCTCGCTCTCGCGGCAATTTCGCGAGCAGGGCGTGGTGATGCTCGACGTGCGGGTGACGCAGGCGGGCGTGCCCGACACGGTGGACATCCGCAAGAGCAGCGGCTCGCCGCGGCTCGACGAAGCCGCACGGGCTGCCGTGCTGCGCTGGCGCTTCGTGCCCGCGCGCCGGGGCGATACGCCAATCACCGCATGGGTGGTCGTACCGGTACGCTTCGCGCTTGCCGGCTGATCGCTAGCGCAGCGTCCAGTCCACCTGCGCGGGCCGCTGCGCAAGATGCAATACCGCCGTCGCAGGCGGCGTTTCGGCGACGACCTCGCCGGCGCGAAACACGAAGAGCCTCGCCGCGCGCAGCCGGATCGCCTCGACCGGATCGCGCGCCTGCAGCAGCACGAAGTCGGCGCGGTTGCCGGGCGCGATGCCGTAGCCCTGCAGATGCAGGATCTTCGCGGCGTTGACGGTGACGGCGTCGAAGCACGCGCGCATGCCCGCCTGGCTCGTCATCTGCGCGACGTGCAGGCCCATCGACGCGACCTCGAGCATGTCGCCGCTGCCCAGGCTGTACCAGGGGTCCATCACGCAGTCGTGACCCATCGCCACGGTGATACCCGCGGCCATGAGCTCGGGCACGCGCGTCATGCCCCGCCGCCTGGGATAGGTGTCGTGCCGTCCCTGGATAGTGATGTTGATGAGCGGATTGGCGACGGCGCTCACGCCCGACTCGGCCATGAGCGGGATCAGCTTCGACACGTAGTAGTTGTCCATCGAGTGCATGGACGTGAGGTGCGAGCCGTTGACGCGGCCCGCGAGGCCGAGGCGATGCGTCTCGCGCGCGAGCGTCTCGATGTGGCGCGAGTTGGGGTCGTCGGTCTCGTCGCAATGCATGTCGACGAGCCTGCCCGCCTCCGCCGCGATCTCGCACAGGAGGCGCACGCTCTGCGCCCCGTCCTGCATGGTGCGCTCGAAGTGCGGGATGCCGCCGACCACGTCCACACCCATCGCGAGCGCCTTCTTGAGGAGCTCGACCGCGCCGGGGCTGCGCAGCACGCCGTCCTGCGGAAAGGCGACGAGCTGCAGGTCGAGGTACGGCTTCACTTTCTCCTTGACGTGGAGGAGCGCCTCCACTGCAAGCAGGCGCGGATCGCAGACGTCGACGTGCGAGCGGATCGCGAGGAGCCCCCTCGCGACGGCCCAGTCGCAATAGCGCAGCGCGCGCTCGACGATGGCGTCCTGCGTGAGGAGCGGCTTTAACTCGCCCCACAGCGCGATGCCTTCGAGCAGCGTGCCGCTCTGGTTGACGCGCGGCAGGCCGTAGGAAAGTGTGGCGTCCATATGGAAGTGCGCGTCGACGAACGGCGGCGAGAGGAGATATCCCTTGGCGTCGACGGTCTTTGCCGCGGCGGCGTTGATGCGCGGCGACACGTTGACGATGCGGCCCCCGGCCACGAGCACGTCGATGCCGGTGCGGCCGTCGGGAAGCGTTGCGTTGGTGACGAGGAGGTCTGCCATCGCAACCTCGCCTATTTCGTCCCGAAGATGCGGTCGCCCGCGTCGCCCAGGCCCGGCAGGATGTAGCCGTGGTCGTTCAGCTCGCGATCGATCGAGGCCGTGTAGACCGGCACGTCCGGATGCGCGGCCTGGAAGTGACGGATGCCCTCCGGGCACGACACGAGGCACACGAAGCGGATGGAACGTGGACGCGCCTCCTTCAATCGCTCGACGGCCGCAACGGCCGAGTTGCCGGTCGCGAGCATCGGATCGAGCACGACCGCATCGCGCTCCGACATGCCGCCCGGCATCTTGAAGTAGTACTCGACCGCAACGAGCGTCTTCGGATCGCGGTACAGGCCCACGTGCCCGACGCGCGCGCCCGGCACCACCGTGAGGAAGCCGTCGAGCAGGCCCATGCCCGCGCGCAGGATCGGCACGAACACGAGCTTCTTGCCGTCGATGAGCTTGCTCCTCATCGTCTCCAGCGGCGTCTCGATCATCACCTCGTGCATGGGCATGCTGCGCGTCACCTCGTACGCCATCAGCGACCCGATCTCGTTCAGCAGGCGGCGAAAGCTCGTCGTGCTCGTCTCCTTCTTGCGCAGCAGAGTGAGCTTGTGCTGGACGAGGGGGTGGTCGAACACGTGGACGTTGGCGGGCATTGGTGGCTCCTAAGCTGGCTCATTTCAACACATCACGAAGACGCACCCGCCGCGCGGGTGCGTCTCCATCAGGATTCTCAGAACACGGTGCCGTCGCTGCGGACGGCAAATGGGGGATTGCCTTGGCGCGCGTCGCGCGCGAGCTCGCGGCCCGCGGCCCACGTGCCTCCCTCGAGGATGCAGGCGAGCGGAAGGCCGGGCTTGCCGAGCGCCGCGCGGACAAGGGGCGCGAGCTCGTCGACGAGGCTCACCGTGAGCGCGCGCCACTCGACGACGAGCTCGCTGCCTACGTCCCACGCACGCGCGGCTGCGTGCGGATCGCGCCATGCGATGACGCCGGTGTCGAGCAGGAGGCCGCCGTTGCGGTACTCGGGCAGCGCGGTGAGCGCATCGCGGTCGGTCAACGCGATGCCCGCCCACTCGAACGGCTCGAGCAGCGAATAGGCGAGCCACTGCGTCAGCTTGTGGAAGGGCACCCAGCCCGCGCTCTCGCCTTGCCCTCCGGCGTGCGGATGGCGCCACGTGTCGCCGAGCGGCACGCCATGGAGCATCGCTCCAGTGAGCCAGATGGGGCCCAGCAGGTCGAGCAGCGCACGCAGGATCGCGTTCACGCTCACGGCGCGCGACGACGTCGTGAGCGCGTCGTAGATCGCACTCGGGCGGCGTCCTTCGAGCGCGGCGCCGAGGCGGCGCAGCAGCGCGGCACGCCCTTCGAGGCCGACGAGTGGATTGTCGGCGCTCACCTCGAAGATGTCGCCCAGCGATCGCGCATCGATCTCGACCAGCCGCTCGGCGTCGGCGCGATACGGATCGGCGCTCGCGGAGAACGCGCCGTCGGCGAACGCGCGCAGGCTTGCGACGCCAAGTCCTTCCGAGCGCGAGAACGTCTTGCCGGTCGCGTGCTCGTGGTAGGTCCAGTCGGGTCCCGCCCCGGCATCGAGCAGCACGCTCACCACGGTGAGGTCGATGCGCGCATGCGGATCGTCGGGAATCAGCGCGCGGCGATCCACACCTCCCGCCTCGAAGTGCCGCCAGCGGCTGTGATACGGAATCGCGAGATCGGGGTAGCGCTCACGCGTGACCCGCGCGACGAGCTGGGCCGCGTCGTCGAGACGCGAGCGGTCGATGCGGAAGTGCGGCGACGCGCCCGCGTCGACGGCTTGCGCGACGTTGCGCGAGCGCTCGCGCACCGCGGCGGTGGAAAGGAGCGATGCCGCGGCGGCGTCCGCTGCCGCGCTCGTCACAAGCCGCGGCCCTTGTTCTGCGAAAGATCGTCGGCCGTGGGCACCGCGCCGTCCGTGAAGTAGCCGGCGGCCTTCTTGGCGTCCATCTCCACGCGTGCATCGGCCGGGATGAGCCCGTCCGGGATCTGGACGCGCTCGCCCACCTCGATGCCGCTGCCGGTGATCGCGTCGTACTTCATGTTGCTCATCGACACGAGGCGGTGGATGCGGCGCACGCCGAGCCAGTGGAGCACGTCGGGCATGAGCTCCTGGAAGCGCATGTCCTGCACGCCCGCCACGCACTCGGTGCGCAGGAAATAGTTGCTCGCGGAGTCGCCGCCTTCCTGCCGCTTGCGCGCGTTGTAGACGAGGAACTTGGTGACCTCGCCGAGCGCGCGGCCTTCCTTGCGGCAATACACCACGAGGCCGACGCCGCCGCCTTGCGCGCCGCGGATGCACTCCTCGATCGCGTGCGTGAGATAGGGCCGGCACGTGCAGATGTCGGAGCCGAACACGTCGGATCCGTTGCACTCGTCGTGCACGCGTGCCGTGAGCGTCACGTCCGGATTGCCGAGATCCCCCGCGTCGCCCAGCACGTACACGGTCTGGCCGCCGATGGGCGGAAGGAACACGTCGAGGTCGCCGCGGGTGACGAGCTCGGGATACATGCCGCCCGTCTCCTCGAACAGTGCGCGGCGCAGGTCGGCTTCGCGGCATCCGAAGCGGCGTGCCACCCCCGGGAGCCACCACACGGGCTCGATTGCCGCCTTGGTCACCACCGCCGAACCGTTGGCCAGCAGGACGCGGCCGTCGGGCACGAGGCGTCCCGCGGCGATCGCGCGATGCACCTCGGGCAGGTCGATGTGCGCCTTGGTGACCGCGATGGTCGGGCGCACGTCGTAACCCTTCGCGATCTCGTCCTTGAACACGTCGGCAACGACCGCACCGAAGGGATCGATGGACACGATCCTGTCGGGATCGCCCCACGCGGGATACGGACCGATGGGATCCGTCGGCGCCGTGTTGGTGAGATCGGGGCGATGGTCCTTCATCAAGGCGCCCGCGGCGACGGCAAGCGCGCGGTACACGCCATACGATCCGCTGTGCGTGCCGATCACGTTGCGCCGGCTGCGGTTGCTCGTGCTGCCGATCACGGGACCGCGCTCGCGCGGGTCGGCCTTGCCCCATCGGATGGGCAGGCGGTGCTCGCTGTCCTCGACCGGATGCGAGGTGAGGCGGATGTGCTTGGCGGGCGGAGGCTCGGTGCTGCTCATGGGCGAACTATATCGCTATCCCACGTCGAAATGATCGGGGGCCAATCCCGCTCGAAGGCGCTCGTCCATCGTGCAGTACGCCCGCTCGAGCGCGCGCGCGAACGCCCGTGCATCGAACAGCGTCGAGGCGGGAAGCGCGGCCGCGAGCTTCGCGCGCAGGGCCGCGAGCGCCGGCGGTTCGCGTGCGAGCGCGGTGGCACGTCGTTCGTACTCGTCCGGATCCGGCACCACGAGCTCCGGCATTCCGGCAGCGAGAAGCAGGCTCGCCGCCACCCGGCCCGGGAAGGCCTCGCCCATGCACGTCAGCACGGGAAGCCCCATCCATAGCGCGTCGCTCGCGGTGGTGTGCGCGTTGTACGGCAACGTGTCGAGGAAGAGATCGGCGAGGCGATGCCGCGCGAGATGCTGCGCGAGAGGCACGCGCGGCGCGAACACGAGGCGCGCCGGGTCAATGCCGCGCGCCTGTGCTTCACGGCGCAGGTTGTCCGCGGCCCACGGGTTGTCCTCCATGAGCCACAGCACGCTGCCGTCCACCGCGCGCAGGATGCGCATCCATCGGTCGAACACGTGCGGTGTCAGCTTCCAGTTGTTGTTGAAGCAGCAGTACACGAAGCCGTCGCGCGGAAGTCCCGCGGCGACTCGATCGGCATCGCCTTCGGGCCGCGGACGATGCGCGTCGTTGACCTGATAGCACTCCGGCATGCGCACGACCTTCTCGCGGTAGAGAGCGCGCTGCGCGTCGGGGACCACGACGCGGTCGGCGATCGCGTAGTCGATGTAGGGCGCGCCCATCGTGCCGGGGTAGCCCAAGTACGCGACCTGGATCGGGGCGGCGCAGCACGCGAAGATGCCGGGCCGGCCGTCGCGCGTGTAGCCCATGAGGTCCACCGCGATGTCGATGCCAAGCGCACGCGCGCGCATCGCGGCCTCGGCGTCGGAATGCCGCGCGATGTCCTCGAAGCGGTCGAACGCCGCGACGAGGCGCGCTCGCATGGGATCGCGCGTGTCCGGCCCGAACGAGAACGCGACGATCTCGAAGAAATCGCGGTCGTGGCTCTCGAAGAGCTCCGCCATGAGATACGCCGTGGCGTGCTCGTGGAACGTGGCGGCGAAGTAGCCGATGCGCAGCTTGCGCCGCGGCGCTGCCGCCGTGCTTGCCCGCGCGATTGCCGGCACGTCGCGGCGCTCGGGACAGCGCGCGGCGACCCACGTCTTCGCGGCTGCGAGCAGGACCTCCGGCGACGACGACACCCCCAGCACCGGAAACGGCGGACTCGCCCGCTCGCCGCGCAGCACCTTCGCCTCGAGCGCACTGCAAGCTTCCTCGATGCCGCTCCAGTCGCACACCGCCATGCGCGCGTGCAGCCACGTGCCGCGCAGGAAAGGCGCGTCGGGATCGATCTCCATCGCGCGCGCGTAGGAGGCGAGCGCCTCGCCGTCGCGGTCGAGCGCGCGCAACGCGTTGCCGCGATTGATCCATGCGTCGGCGTACGACGCATCGAGCGCGATCGCACGATCGAGGCTCGCCAGCGCATCCGCGTGGCGCGCGATGCGGGACAGCGCGACGCCGCGGTTCAGCAGCGCCCGCGCAAACGCGGGGCGCAACGCGAGCGCGCGGTCGTAGCCCGCGATCGCTTCGTCCTCGCGGTTCTGCGCGGACAGCGCGGTCGCGCGGTTGTAGTGCGTGTCGGCGTTCGCGCCGTCGCACGCGAGCGCGCGATCGTAATCGGCCACCGCCGCAACGTGATCGCCCGCCTCGAGCGCCCGGTCCGCGCGCACGCGCAGCACGGCGCCTAGCTGGGCACGCGTCGGCCCGTCGGCGGGATCGCGCGCGGCCGCGCGGCCGAGGAGATCGATCGCGTCGTCGAGGCGTCCCAGCTCCGCGGCCACGATGCCGCCCAGGCGCAGCGCGGGCAGGTACGCGGGATCGCGCGCGACAAGATCGCGGCAGATCGCGTCGGCCTCCGCGAAGTTCCCTTGCTGCGCGGCCGCGAACGCCCGCCGGATGGCGCTTGCCGCGTCGCTCAACGCTCGCCCTTGCGATACGGCTTCATGAGCGCCTGCGGATAAGTCGCGCGGCGCGCGACGAGCACGAGCGCCAGGATCGACAGCACGTACGGCAGCATGAGATAGACCTGGTAGGGAATGCCCTCGCTGCCGCCCTGCTGCAGGCGCAGCTGCAGGGCATCGAAGAAAGCGAAAAGCAGCGCACCGAGCAGCGCCTTACCCGGGCGCCAGCTCGCGAACACCACGAGCGCGACGCAGATCCATCCGCGGCCGTTGACCATGTTGAAGAAGAACGCGTTGAAGGCCGACAGCGTGAGGAACGCACCCGCCACGCCCATCAGTGCCGAGCCGCACGCGATGGCTCCCGTGCGCACCGCGTTCACGTTGAGCCCCTGTCCTTCGGCCGCGGCAGGATTCTCGCCGACCGCACGCACCGCGAGTCCCAGCGGCGTGCGATAGAGCACCCACGCGACGAGCGCCACGCATGCCAGTGCGAGCAGCGTCATCGGCGTCTGCTTCGCGAGGATCGGGATGGGCAGCCACGCCATCTCCGCGAACGGCTGGATCGTGGGAGGCGCGGTCACGTTGGGGAAGCTCACCCGGTACGCGTAGTACGCGACACTGGTCGCGAACAGCGTGATGCCGAGACCCGCGACGTGCTGCGACAGCGCGAGCGGAACGGTGAGGAAGGCATGCAGCAGACCGAAGGCCGCCCCCGTCAGTGCGGCAACGAGCACGCCCGCCCACAGGCCCGCGCCGAGATAGACGGTGAGCCATCCCGTGAGCGCGCCCGCGACCATGATGCCCTCGATGCCGAGGTTCAGCACGCCCGCGCGCTCGCACAGGAGAACGCCCAGCGTGCCGAACACGAGCGGGGTGGCGATGCGCAGCACCGCGACCCAGAAGTCCGGATTGAGCAGGATCTCCATCTACTTCCAGCGCAGGCGATAGCGCCCGAAAGCGGTGGCGACCAGCATCGACAGGAGCGCGATCGACACGATCACGTCGGCGATGTACGTGGGCACCGCGACGCCGCGGCTCATGCTGTCGGCGCCGACCAGCACGCCCGCCACGAAGATCGACGCGGCGACGACCCCGAGCGGATTGAGCCCCGCGAGCATCGCGATCACGATGCCGCTGTAGCCGTAGCCCGGGGACATGTCGAGGGTCACGTAGGCGGTGCGTCCCGCCACCTCGATGGCGCCCGCTAGCCCGGCGATCGCGCCCGAGATCGCGGCCACGCCGAGCGTGGTGGCCGTCACCGGCACGCCCGCGAAACGCGCCGCTCGTGCGTTCGCGCCGACCGCACGCACGGCAAAGCCGAACGTCGAATACTTGAGCACCGCCCACATCGCGACCGCGATGGCGAGCGCGTACAGGAGGCCCGTGTGCACGCGCGTGCGCTCGATGAGCTTGCCGAGCTGCAGCTCGTCGGTCAGCGCAACGCTCTGCGGCCATCCCATCGCGCCCGGATCCTTCATCGGACCGTCGAGCATCATCGACACGAAAAGGAGCACGATGAAGTTGAGAAGCAGCGTGGTGACCACTTCGTCCACGCCGAGCCGCGTGCGCAGGAGCGCAGGCACGATCAGCAGCAGCGCACCCGCCGCCATCGCCGCGAGCATCATCGACGGATAGAGGATCTCGGGCGGGCCGCCCATGCCCCCGACCGCCACCGCCGCGAGGGCGCCCGCGTACAGCTGCCCCTCGGCGCCGATGTTGTAGAAGTGGGCGCGAAAGGCGATGGCCGCCGCGAGTCCCGTGAGGATCAGCGGCGTGGCGCGCGTGAGCGTCTCGCTCCACGCGAAGCGCGATCCGAATCCGCCCTCGAAGATGAGCGCGTACGTGCGACCGACGGGCGCGCCCGCCCACGCGACGAACAGCGCCGCGGCGAGGAGCGTGAACGCGACCGCAGCGAATGGCGCGGCGACGAGCCACACGCGCGAGACCTGGCCGCGCGACTCGAGCCTCATTCCGCCGCCGCCCGAGGAGCGTCGATCGCGGCGTGACTTTCCCCCGCCATAGCAAGTCCGATGGACGGGAGATCCCAGGCTTCGCGGGGCTTCGCTGCGGTGAGGCGCCCCGCGTGGATCACGGCAATGCGATCCGCGAGCGCGTAGATCTCGTCCAAGTCGTCGGAGATGAGCAGCACCGCGCCGCCGCGCGCACAAGCGTCGATGAGCTGCTGGTGCACGAACGCAACCGCTCCCACGTCGAGCCCCCACGTCGGCTGGTCCGCGACGACGAGTACCGGCGGCGGGCGGTCCGCGAGATCGGTCGCGAGCGCGCGCCCGAGAATGAGCTTTTGCATGTTGCCACCCGACAGCGACTGTGTGGCGGTGTCGATGCCCTGCCCCGCGCGCACGTCGAAGCGCGACACGATGTCGCGCGCATAGCGCTGCGCCCTGTTGCGCCTCACCCACATCCGCTTTGCGAAACGCGTCCGATAGCGCTCGGCGATGGCGTTCTCCCACAGCGGCAAGGGACCGACGAGGCCGACACCGTGGCGATCCTCCGGAATGCGGGCCACGCCGGCCTCGACCCATGCGCCTGGGCGTGCCGCGAGCGCGCGTCCCGCGACGCGCACGCTGCCCGCATCGGGCGCGCGCATTCCGAACAGCACGTCGGCGAGCGCCTGCTGCCCGTTGCCGGACACGCCCGCAATGGCGGTGATCTCGCCCGCGCGCAGCGCGAGGGTTGCACCATGCAACGCGCCGCGCACGTGGACGCCGGCCACGTCGCAGACCACGTCACCCGGCTCGCGCGGCTTCGCCACGGGGGGACGCACTTCGCGCCCCACCATGAGTCCCGCCAGCGTTGCGCGGTCGGCCTGTGCGGCGGCAAGTGTCGCCACCAGCTTGCCGTTGCGCAGCACCGCGATGCGGTTGGACACCCGCAGCACCTCGGGCAGCTTGTGGCTGATGAAGATGATCGAGAGTCCCTCGCCCACGAGCCTCGCGAGGGTCGCGAACAGCGACTCCGATTCCTGCGGTGTCAGCACCGCGGTGGGCTCGTCCAGGATCAGCACACGCGCGTCACGCGTGAGCGCCTTCAGGATTTCGACACGCTGGCGCTCGCCGACCGACAGGTTGCCCACACGCGCATCGGGATCGACGCGCAGTCCAAAGCGCTCGGCGGTGGCGACGAGCTTGCGGCGCGCCTCGCGACGGCGCGACGCGAAGCGCCACAGGCTCTCCGTGCCGAGCATCACGTTGTCGAGGACGGAGAGATTGTCGGCGAGCGTGAAGTGCTGGTGCACCATGCCGATGCCGGCCGCAAGCGCGGCGGCCGGGTCGCCCGGCGGAAGCGGCGCGCCGAACGCCTCGATCGATCCTTCGTCGGGCACGTAGTGACCGAACAGGATCGACACGAGGGTCGATTTGCCCGCGCCGTTCTCGCCCAGCAGCGCGAGCACCTCGCCCTTGCCGAGCTCGAGCGAGATGGCGTCGTTGGCGACGAGCGCGCCGAAGCGCTTGGTGATGCCCGTCAGGCGAAGGACGGGCACCATGGCGTCACTTGGCAGTGCTCTTGGGCTCCGTCTCCACCACGGCGATCTTCGCCTTGCCGTCGCGGATGTCCTTCTCCTTTGCCGCGACCTTGGCCTTGATGTCGGCCGGGACCTTGGCGTCGAACGTGCCGTACTTCGACATCTCGTTGCCCTTGCTCTTCATGAGCGAGAAGCTGCCGTAGTCCTCGGCGGTGAACTTGCCGGCCTTCGCCTTCGCAAGCGCCGCGTCGATCGTCGGCTCCATGTTCCACAGCGCCGACACGACCACCGTGTCGGGGTACTGCGCCTGCGTGTCGATCACGTTGCCGATGGCGAGCTTGCCGCGCTCCTTGGCGGCATCCGACACGCCGAAGCGCTCGGCGTACATCACGTCGGCGCCCTTCTCGATCATCGCGAACGCGGCTTCCTTGGCCTTGGGCGGATCGAACCACGAGCCGATGAACGTGACGTAGAACTCGACTTTCGGGTTCGTCTCCTTGGCGCCGGCCATGAACGCGTGCATGAGCCGGTTCACCTCGGGAATCGGATAGCCGCCCACCATGCCGATCTTGTTCGACTTGGTCATGCCGCCCGCGACCATGCCCGTGAGATAGGCCGACTCCTGGATGTAGTTGTCGAACACCGAGAAGTTGGGCGCCTGCGGCTTGCCCGACGAGCCCATGAGGAACGAGACCTTGGGATAGTCCTTGGCGACCTTGCGCGCCGCGGCCTCGACCGCGAACGACTCGCCGACGATGAGCGTGTTGCCCTTTTCCGCGTACTCGCGCATGACGCGCTCGTAGTCGGCGTTGGCCACCTTCTCGGAAAACACGTACTCGATTTCTCCACGGTCCTTGGCAGCGTTAAGCGCCTTGTGGATGCGGCTCACCCACTGCTGCTCGACGGGCACGGTGTAGATCGCCGCGACCTTCATCTTGTTCTGGGCGTGGGCCGCCGGCAGGGCCAGCATCAGCACCGCGAGCGCGGCGCAGGTCGAGAGAAAAGCACGTCGGATCATCGAGTCATCCCCTGTGAAAGAAAGGTTGCGGAGTCGCGGTGGCCGCGCCCTGCGGACCCGGCCTGGATACCGCAGCGCAGCAATCCCAGGCATCGTACAACAGCGCACGTTGGCCGGGCCAGCGACCTTCATCCGGGCGCCCCGCCAAGCGCCGCCGGACGCGACAACCCCCGTATACTTCTCCGACCGGCGCCGACAAGAGCGCCCGAACATCACCCCCGTAGGAGGAACCGTAATGAAGCGACTCGTCCGCGCGCTCGCGCTGCTGGTGGCCATCGTCCCGGCACTCGCGCATTCCCAGGCATGGCCCACCAAGCCGGTGAAGCTGGTCGTCCCGTTCCCCGCCGGGGGCGGCACGGACGCGTTCGCCCGCCCGCTGGCGGCAGCGCTTTCGCAGCAGACCGGCCAGCAGTTCTTCATCGACAATCGCGGTGGGGCCGGCGGGACCATCGGCGCCGACATCGTCGCCAAGTCGCCGCCCGACGGCTACACCTTCCTGGTCGGCGCGGTGCATCACACCATCGCAGTGAGCGTTTACAAGTCGCTGCCGTACCAGCTCGAGAAGGACCTGGCGCCGGTGACGCTGATCGCGATCGTCCCCAACGTCGTGGTGCTGAACCCCAAGGTGCCGATCGGCTCGGTGAAGGAGCTCATCGCCTACGCCAAGGCCAATCCCAACAAGCTCAACTACGGGTCCGCGGGCAACGGCACGTCGCATCACCTCGCCCCCGAGCTCTTCAAGATGGCAACCGACACCAAGATGAACCACGTCCCCTACAAGGGCGCGGGACCGGCCATGCAGGACCTCATCGCGGGCCAGGTCGACCTCATGTTCGACGGCATGGGCAGCAGCGCGCCGCAGATCCGCGCGGGACGGCTGAAGGCGCTGGCGGTGACCACGCCCACGCGCTCGTCCGCGTTCCCCGATCTACCGACGCTGCAGGAACTCGGCGTGCCGAACTACGAGGTGACGACCTGGTACGGGCTGTGGGCGCCCGCCGGGACACCGGTCGAGATCGTCAACAAGCTGCGCGACGAGGTCGCGAAGGCGATGCAGCGTCCCGAGATCAAGGAAGCGTGGGCGCAGCAGGGCTCCGGCATGGGCGGCAACTCGCCGCAGGAGTTCGCCGCGTTCATCAACGTCGAGGTCGTGAAGTGGGGCAAGGTGGCGAAGGCCGCCAACATCACGATAGATTGAGGGGCCCTTCGGTTGTGTGAGGCCCCCACGCTCGCGTAACGGCCTCGCTCGCTGCCCCCCGAGGGGGTGCAGTCAG
>CAZIZD010000105.1:0-12532 GCA_964543615.1 uncultured Alcaligenaceae bacterium
CGAACGGGGGGGATGCCATCCCCCTCGGCAAGGCTCCCGGACTAGCGGGCAATGCTCGTCCGGGAGCACGCCCCGGTCGAGAAGCCCCGTGCGCGGGAACACCAGCACTCCCGTCTAACTCGGTGGCGGTGATCCGCCGCTTCACGGCGGGCAGCACGCGCGTTACTGGATCACCCGGTCGGCGCGCACCAGCAGGGACGGCGGGATCGTGAGCCCCATCGCGCGCGCCGTCGCGCGGTTGATCACGAGCTCGAGCTTCGCCGGCTGCTCGACCGGGATGTCCCCGGGGTTCGCGCCCTTCAGGATCCGGTCGATACACGAGGCGATGCGCCGATAGATGGCGTCCAGGCTCGCGGGGCCGTACGACATGAGGCCGCCGTCCTCCACCTGTTCGGGCCACTCGTAGATCGCGGGCAGCCTGTGCTTCGCGGCGAGGTCGATGACCGTACGCCGGTCCTGGACGAAGTAGGTCGTTGCCGCGAGGAACAGCGAGTCGGGCTTGCCCGCCGCGATCTTCTGGAACGCTGCCGCGTAGTCCCTGCCGGCGAGATGCACGGGCTCGAGTTGCACTCCGAGCGCCGCCGCAGCCTTGCGCGCTTCCGGCAGCTGCACGTCGACGACGTTGGGATCGGCGGGCAGCAGCATCGCCATGCGCTTGCGGCCGCCCGCGACCTCGACCAGCAGTTCCATCTTTTTCGCCGCGAGCGTGCCGTCGGGCGCGATCACCACGCCTGTGACGTTGCCGCCGGGCTTGGCCAGCGACTGCACGAAGCCTGCACTGACAGGATCGAAGTTGCCGAAGAACACGACGGGTATCGTCGACGTGGCTTCGCGCGCCGCCCGGATCGCCACGGCGGAGATCGCCACGATCACGTCGGACTTCTGCGCTGCGACCTCACGCGCGAGGGACGGCATGCGGTCGAGCCGGCCGTCGCCGTAGCGCATCTCGAAGGTCAGGTTCTGCCCGGGAACGTAGCCCAGCTCGCGCAGCGCGGCGGGCAGGCCGGTGGCCATGATGTCGCCCGATGGGGAGGTGGGGCGCATCGCGATGACGCGGTACACGCGCGGCTGTTGCGCGTTGGAAAGCGGTGAGGCGGCAAGCGCCGTTGCGGCGGCGAGGAAGCGGCGGCGTTGAAGGTGCATGCGCCCGAGTATTCCCGCCGCGGCGCGATGCGTCAATCGCGCCGCGGCGTCAGTCTCAGATGCGCTGCTGCACCGAGGTCACGAACAGCCCCGTCGGCAGCACCGTGATCGAACGAAGCTCCCGGCCCTCGTCCACGATAACGGCACGCTCGCGTATGGTCACAGACGGCGCCGGATTGAACACGACGTCGACCGTGCAGTCGTCGTTGACCTGATAGGTCCCCTGACCGTAGCGGTTGGGCGTATAGCCGGTGCTCGAGTTCTTGACGTTGTCCGACTGCACGACGCCGCCTTTGCCGTCGTAAAGCCGGATGACGACGCCGATGATGTCCTGCACCGAGCCGTCGGGCAGGGTCTGCTTCCCCGAGAGCTGTCCGGCATAAGTGCCGCGCACGAGCGAGTCGCTGCAGAAGCGCTTGCGCTCGGCATCAGCCGTCGCGTTGGTGGAGGCGGCGCCGATCGAGGCCGCCAGGACGAGCGTGCACGTGATGTTGCGCATGGAGTTCTCCTTTCGGTATTGGGTGTCGCACGCGTCGCCAAGGGCGGTCGCGTACGTTCCGAAGGCTAGGAGCCTCGCAAGAGGCTCGCGCGTGTTTGCGACGTAAGCGGCCGGAGTTGCGACGAAACCCGCCCGGGGTGCGATCGTTCCGCTCTGCTCGAGCAGGTGGTGCGAATAGGCGATCGTCCTCGAGGCGCCAGTCCGATACTTCGCCAAGTGTCCTCGCATCCGGCGTCATGACGTATTGATCGAATCCCGCGTGATCAAACTCGACCACCGTGACGCCGGCGCACGCTGATGCCCCTGCGAGCATCGTGCCGAGGGCGGCCAACCTCGCTAACGAAAGGTGTATCGCAGTCCCAGGTTGAACTGCGTGCCGGTTGCGCCCGAGAACGCGTAGTTGTAGTTGTAGTTGACGTTTTGGTAGGCAGCGGCGGGGTTGAACGGCGCGATGCGGTCGAACACGTTGATGATGGAGCCGAATATCTGCCAGTCCTTGAAGCCTGAATACGACGCCGACAGGTCGAGCGTGGTGAAGGACGACACGTGGCACGACGCGCTGCTGAGGCGCGACAGGCAGCCCAAGGGAATCGGCGTGTCCTGGTAAGGGATCTCCTGGTAGTCGCTGACGTAGCGCACCGTGCCGGTGACGTTCCATCCGCCGCGCTGCCAGCCGACGATGAAGTTCACACGATCGGCAGGCGTTGCCGAGCCGGACGAGACGTCGTAGTTCCCCTGGGTGCCGACGTACTCGAAGGACAAGCCGTTGGCGAACGTCTGGACATAACTGAAGACATGGGTCCACTGGATCTGCGTCGTCAGCGTGCCGAACTCCCGCAGGCTTTGCCGCCACACGGCGTCGAGGTCGATGCCGTCCGTGCGGACACGCAGCGCGTTCTGGAACGGGGTCTGCACGGACAGCAGCGTGCCGGAGTTCGGGATTCCCGGCAGGTTGTTCACATCGCGCACGATGTTGGCGTACGGGAATGCGGCGGGATTGTCCAGCACGGCCTGCACGCTGCCGAAGGTGATCGCGTTGCGGGTCGTGATGTTCCAGTAGTCGACCGTCGCCGAAACGCCCGGATACGGCTCCCAGATCAGGCCGGCTGTCCAGGTCGTGGCGGTCTCGGGTTTGATCTGCGGATTGCCGAGGTTGATGGCCAGAACGGGAGCCTGGCAGTCGATCGGAAGGCCGGTGACCGGACAGCGAACCGGATCGACCGCAAGCGTGCCGCCCGACGAGTTCGAGTCGGTCGACTCGTACAGGCCGGGTGCGCGAAATGCCGTCGTGTACGTGCCGCGAAGCGCAAGATGGGGGAGCCCTATCCAATTAATACCCACCTTCGGATTCACAGTTCCACCGAAGTCGGAGTAGTAGTCGTAGCGCGCTGCCAGAGTGGCCTCCAGGTTGTCCAGGAGCGGGGCGTAGAGCTCGGCGAACAACGCGTTCGCATTGCGGCTGCCGCGTGCGGCTGCGTAGCCCAGTCCGACGACGTTGCCGGTCTCCGTGCCAGGCACGCCCGGGTTGTCGAGCTCTTCGCGCCGGAACTCGTACCCCACGGCGAGTGCGAGCTGACCGCCGCCGAGCTTGTAAAGGTCGCGCGACGCCTTGAGGTCGACGATCGCGTTGCTTGACGTGACCTCGTAGCTTCGCTCCGGCGCGAGCCAACGATACACCGCGGGATCGTTCTGCGCCGCGGCGGCGCCGATGCGGTAGTAGCCGTAGGGTCCGGTGCCGGCGATCGCCTGCTGCAGGCGGTCCCAGCTGACGAACTTCCGCTGGTCGATGTTTGTGCTGCTGTCGATGTAGAGCGCCGCGGCGTCCCATTCCCAGCCGCCGTTGGTTCCCTTGATGCCGAGGAGATATCGCTGCGTGCCGGTTTCGTAAGTGGCGTTGCGGCCGCCGAGCCCGGCATCGGCGTAAAAGAGACGCGCGCGCTGATTACTCGCGCTGAACGGGTTGTCCGGATGCCCGACGGGCAGCGCGAGACTCCCGCTGCTGATGGTCCGCGATGTCAGGGGGTCGTACCATGTCGAGCGCAGCGGCTGTGGAATCCACCGCGTCTGGGTCGTGGTGCGAAAGTACGAAAGTTCGGCATAGCCCTGCATGCCGGCAGTGAAGTCGTAGGTGCCGCGCGCGAAAACGTTGATGCGCTCGATCTCCGGCTGGAGATCGAAATAGTCCTTGGGCTCCCAGCGGCAGAATCCATTCGACTGGTTGACCGGCTCGCACGGTCCTGGCAGCGACTGGAAGGGGCCCAGTGCGCCGGTGACGGGGTCGATGATCGGCCGGACATTGCCGAGAAGGCTCCCCGCATTGCTGTAAGGGTCCGTCGGATCGCCTACACGCGTATCCGGGAGGCCCATGAACGTTAGATTGTTGGACCCGACGTACGCCTTGCCTCGATTCATGGGGTTGGCGCGCTGCTTCTGGTAGTCCAGCGTCACGAAGGCGTTGTATCCATCCCGCGTGAGGTCGCCCACGCCGCCGGTGATCGCGGCGCGCCACTGGTTGCCTTCTCCATTCGACGTCGTGCCTGCCGACGCCATGGCGGTGACGCCGGTGAACTGCTGGCGCAGGATCACGTTGACCACGCCCGCTACCGCGTCAGCACCGTAGATCGCCGACGCGCCGTCCTTCAGGATCTCGATGCGCTCGACCGCGTCGAACGGAATCTGCTGGAGGTCGACGAAGGACGCATGGCCGTCGTCGGCGAGACCGAAGTTGGCGAGCCGGCGGCCGTTGAGGAGGACCAGCGTGTTGCTGGCGCCGAGGCCGCGCAGCGACACGCCCGATGCGGAAGCGCCGAAGCCATTGGTGAACGAGGGGCTGATCGAACCGTTGTTGTTCGCCGTGATCTGCCGCACGACGTCGGAGATCGTCGTCAGGCCCGACGCAAGGATGTCCTCGCGCGTGATGGTCTCGATCGGTGCGGCCGTCTCGGTGTCGAATCGCTTGATGTTCGACCCTGTGACGTTCACACGGATGTCCTGCGCCGTCGCCCCGTCGGCGCCGAGCAGGGCGAAGCCGACCGCGGCGGCAACTTTGGTACGAGTCATGCCGCTACATGCCCTTGAACAGGTGTACGTATGAGTCGCTCACCGGGAGCGACTCGCTGCGTGCCTTGAGCTTGACGCTCAGATGTCCGCGAAAGTCGCGGGTGATCCCGGCCATGTAGTTGAGATTGACGAGCGTGGAGCGGTGGATCTGCCAGAACATGTCCGGGTCGACCACCTCGGCGAGTTCGCGGATTGGTCGCCTGATCAGCGACTCGCGATCCATCGTCACCACCGTCGTGTACTTGTTGTCGGCCCGGAAGTAGACGATCTGCTCCACCGTGATCACCGACGTCGTGTTGCCCTGCGAGGCGGTCACCCAGCGGAGGTATTCCCGTCCACCGTGCGTCTTGGAAGCAAGCAGCGAGAGGATGTTGTCGAGGTTGGCGGGCCGGTCGCGCAGGCGTTCCTTGAGCCGCGCCACGGTCTCCGCGAGGCGCGCGGTGGAGAACGGCTTCAGCACGTAGTCAACCGCCCCCTGCTCGAAGGCGGCAATGGCGTACTTGTCGTATGCGGTGACGAACACGACGTGACACTTGCCGCTGGCGATTCGCGCGACCTCGAGACCCGTCATGCCGGGCATCTGGATGTCGAGTATCAGGACGTCGGGGGCGTGCTCGGCAAACGCGCGCGTCGCCTCCACCCCGTCGGCGGCTTCGGCCGCGATGCGAAGCTCGGGCCAAAGGGCGGCAAGCCGCGCGCGCAATTCGCCGCGCAGCAGCGCTTCGTCTTCAGCGAGGACTGCGGTGGGTGCGTTCATAAGGAATCTCCAGGATGGCCTGGCTGCGCTCGCCCAGGGCCGGCTGCAACGTCAGCGTCGCGTGATCCCCGTACACGGCGACAACGCGCTCGCGCACGTTGCCCACGCCGCCCGGCTCCTCGAACGAGGTAAAGGCATTGGCGGCACCGACGACCGTCACGCGAAGGCGATCGCCCTCGACCGCCGCCGAGACGAGGACCGCACAAGCACTCTCGGTGACGCTGCGTACTGCGTGCTGTACCAGGGGAAGCAGCACCATCGGGGGCATGCGGGCGTCTCCGGGCGCGTCGACGTCCGGCATTGCCAACAACAGGACGTCGCCCGAGCGTACGCGCACGATATCGAGCCAGGTCCGGGCGAGGTCCATTTCGACCGCGAGCGTCGAAGACGTGGCTTCGATCGCCGGAAGTGCTGCCCGCAGATGAACGATCAGGTCGTCGAGCACGCGCGCGCCGAGCGCAGCGTCGCGCTCGTACAAGCGCTCCGCGTCGGCGAGCGTTTCGAACAGGAAGCGCGGCTCGACACGCGCCTGCAATGCGACCAGCCTCGCCTCGTACGTCGCGCGGGAAAACCGCACGTGCTCGAGCTGCAAGTCGCGTAAAGCGCGGACGCGTCGGGATGCGTCCAGCCAGTACATGTAGCCGAGCGCTGCGAAGAGCCCGGTCATCATGAAGGGAGGAAGTCCGATCCAGGCACGGGACCACGTCATGCTGGGGACCGCGAAGAATCTCGGCATGACGTAGTTCATGACAAGGACGGCCGCGAGGACCGCGCAACCCAGGCCCGCGACCGCGGAGGCGACTAGTGCCATGACACGCCCGCGAGCGAGATTCGACGCCAGGGCTACACACGGCAACAGCAACAACGCCAGCGTCACATTGTTGAGAACGCCGGCGACGAGATTCGGCTGTACGTGTTTCATGTTCAGCAGGGCGCTGCTGCTCCCGGACACGATGCCGAGCCCCGTTCCCAGCAGCGCCGCCATCCCTGCGTCACGCCAGGTGAGCGAGCTCAATGCGTCGCGGGCGGCGCGCCCGACAGGCCAGCGAGCGGAGGATGCAAGAAGTGCGCTCTGACTCATGTTCAGGCTGCCCTCCACGCTATGCGCTTCGGGGCCGATTCGCCCTCGGGGCGGCCCTTCGGGCTCATGCGGCGAGCTTTCGCATGGATGCGTCAAGAGGCAAGTCCAGGGTTGCAGTGACGCCGCCCCCCGTATTCGAATGAAGCGTGAGTTCGGCTGCGTCCTTGTATTGGGAGTGAAGGCGCGCACGGATGTTGGCAAGGCCGACGCCAACTCCCCATTCGTCTTGAAGTCCTCGTCCGGAATCGACGACCTCGATCTTCGCTCGCCTTCCGTCGATGCGCGCGCGGATGAGGATCCGACCGCCCTGAGGCAGCGGGGCGACGCCGTGAATTACTGCATTCTCCGCCAGGGTCACGATCATCATCGGCGGCACCTCGATCGCATGGATGGCCTGCGGCACGTCGACCTCGATCGCAAGGCGCGCTCCCATGCGAATCTGCTGGACATTGAGATAAGCCACTGCGAGTGCAAGCTCGCGACCGAGCGTGGAGCGCGACTCGCGAAGAGTGGGGAGCGACGCGGCGAGGTAGCGGGACAGGTGTTGCAGCATCGATCTGCCCGCAACTGGGTCGGTCTCGTACAGACGGCGAATGCTGGCGAGGGAGTTAAACAGGAAGTGCGGCTCGATCTGCGCTTGCATGATTGCGAACCGCGCCTCGGCGTTCTCGCGCTCGATCTGCTCGCGCTCCTGCGCCTTTTGCTGGAGCGCCGCGGTGGCGTCCGCGCTGCTCTTCAGGTAGAAGGCAAATGCGGTGGCCATGGCGCTGAGGACGAGATCAGTGCCCGCGAGGCCAACCCAGCGCATGGCTGCGACCCAAAAGCTGTCGCGGGCGAAAGCCTGGAGGACCACCGGATTGTCGAAGAGCAGGCGGATCGTTACGCTGAACAGCGCGACGCCAATCACGGCCCCCAGCACATTGGCCGCGCATAGCCACGCGAACAGGCGCCATCCCTCGCGAGGTCCGCGATTGGCCACGGCCACGACCCCCAGCAGCACCGGCGTGAATCGAAGCCACGTCAGAACATAGCCTTTGGCGGAGCCGATCGCGATGTCCATCCAGCCGGCACCATTGAGCAGCAGGGTGGCCGTGGAAGGCCGGCTCAGGGCGAACGGAACCAGCAGCAGGCAGTAGATGGCGAAGCGTGACAGCGTCAGGCCGGCGAACGTCCGCCCGCACCATCGTTGCGCGCGAGCAAGGACGCCACCGCCCGCCTTCAGGCCGCCTGGCTGCGAAGTCATGGATTGTCGCTGTCCCACTGAACGCTGCGCCCGATGATAGCCTGACACGTTCGTTTTCGCGTGTCTGCAAAGCGTAGACCAGTGCGGGTGCCAGTCCGGCGGATTGCGACGAATACACCCAAATGCGGCGCCGGCGCGGGAAACGCCGGCGCGAGCTCTACATCTGCCTGAACAGATGCACGTAGTTCTCGCCGACCGGGAGCGTCTCGGGCCTTTGCTTCAAGCGGACCGTGAGGTGGCCGCGCATGTCGCGGTTCACGCCCGCGATCTCCTTCACGCTCACGAGCGCCGAGCGATGGATCTGCCAGAACGCCTGCGGGTCGATTTCGTCCGCCAGCGACTTCAACGGCCGGCGGATGAGCGCTTCCGAATCGTGGGTCACGACCAGCGTGTACTTGTGGTCGGCGCGGAAGTAGCAGATCTCGTCCACGGTGATGAGCCGCAGCGTGTCCCCCTGCGACGCCGTGATCCAGCGCAGGTAGTCCTTGCGCTGCGACAGCGACGTCGCGAGCGACTTGAGGAGGCCCGTGAGGTCCGCCGGCGGCGCGGACAGCCGTCCTTTCAACCGCGCGATGGTCGCGTCGAGCCGCGCGACGGAGAAAGGCTTCATCACGTAGTCGACTGCGCCTTGCTCGAAGGCGGCGACGGCATACTTGTCGTAGGCAGTGACGAACACGACGTGGCACTTGTTGCTCACGCGGCGGGCGACCTCGAGACCGCTGCTGCCTGGCATCTCGATGTCGAGGAACACGATGTCGGGACGCAGCTCCTCGATGGCACGGCAAGCCGCCGTGCCGTCGCCCGCTTCCGCCACGACATCGAGGTCAGGCCATTGCGCCGACAGCATCTCGCGCAGCTCGCCGCGCAGCACTTCCTCGTCTTCAGCGATGAGGGCCGTCGTCATGATCGTGAGGGATTTCGAGGGTGACGAAGTCGATGTCTCCGCGGCTTCCGTGCGACAGCTGCGCTTGCCCACCGTACAGCGTATGAAGCCGCTCGCGCAAGGCCGCGAGCTTCGCGTCCGCGGCAGCCGCCGCGCCGCGGTCGCCTCCCGCCGTCTCGATGTCGAAGCGCAGGCGTCCCGCGACCGCGCGGGCGGCGATGCGCAGCCTGCCGCCCGCGGCCACACCCGCGAACGCGTAGTCCACGAGCGGCAGCAGCACCATCGACGGCATGTGGGCGCTGCCGGCGGCGGCGCCCAGGTCCATGTCGAAATCGGGACCGCGGCCGTCGCGCAGGCGGTGGATGTTGATCCACGCGTGCGCGAGCTCCGCCTCCTTGGCCACTGTCGACGTCGACTCGCGAAGATGCGGCAGGGCGGCGCGGAGGTAGATGATGAGCTCGTCGACGAGGCGCGCCGCGTTCACCGGCTGCGCGGAGTGAATGCGCTGCACGGCCGCGAGCGTGTCGAACAGGAACTCGGGCTCGATGCACGCCTGCACCGCCTGCAGGCGTGACTCCTGCGTGCGGCGGACGAGCCGGGCGCCTTCGAGCTCGTCCGCGTTGAGGCGCGCGAGGCGCTGCGCCGAGCGCTGGCGATAGCGGTATCCGGCCGTGATGAAGCCGCAGATGAGAAGGCTGTCGGGCAGCATGTTCGCGGTGCGCGCGCCGGGCGGCCAGCGATCCATGCTGCATCCGCAGCGATCGAGGCCGAGCAGCGGTGCGAGGGCGGTGAAGGCTATCTCTCCTGCGATCGCGGCGGTGGCGGCGGCGATCGCATATGGCGCGACGGCGTCCTCGTCGCGCGCCACGGCGTCGGCCACGCCCAGCGTCATCGCAAGCGCAAGCATCGGCAGCAGGGCCTCGAGCACGAGGTACGAAGCGGTGCGGGCGAGGTCGTCGGTGCCATGGCCCAAGGACCAGCCGAGCGTATTCGCGAGTCCCCACGCGAGGGCGAGCCCGCAGGCGATGACGACGTGAGCGGCGGGGACGTCGATGCGCGACGCGATATCGCGCGGAATGCTTGGTGCACTCATCGGCTCATGCCGCCAGCACCGTCGCCGGCGACTGCGCGGGCACCTCGATGGTGGCCGTCACGCCGCCGTGCGGGTTCTGCGACAGCAGGAAGCGCGCGTTTCCGCCGTAGAGGGTGGACAGCTGCGCGCGGACGTTGGCGAGCCCCACGCCCGGCCCCGAGTTCTCGGAGAGTCCCGCGCCAGTGTCGATCACCTGCACCCGCAGCTTGCCGTCGTTCGCGAAGGCATGGATGCGCACTTCCCCGCCGCCGGGGAGCGGCGTGAGCCCGTGCCGGATCGCGTTCTCCACGAGCGTCACGAGCATCATCGGCGGAAACGCGAGCGAAGCGAGCGTGTCGGGCACGTCGGTGCGGATGGCAAGACGCGACCCCATCCGGATCTTCTGTACGGACAGGTAAGCGAGCGCCAAGGCGAGCTCGTGGCCCAGTGTCGAGTCCATGCTTCGCATGCGGGGCAGCATCGCGCCCAGATAGCGCGAGAGGTGCTCGAGCATCGCGTGCGCCGCGCCCGGATCGGTCTTGAACAGGCGCCGCACGTTGGCGAGCGTGTTGAACAGGAAGTGCGGCTCCACCTGTGCCTGCATGACCATGAGGCGCGCCTCGGCAAGCTCGCGGGTGAGGCGTTCGCGTCGCATGTCCTGCGCATGCAGCTGCGCGGCCGCGTCCTCCTCGCGTATGAGGAAGAAATACCCGAGGACGCCCGCGGCGATGACGTGGCTCCAGAGCACCATCGCCGAGATCTCCTTCAGCAGCGTGGGTGCGTCCTTCTCGCCGGCCCACATCCACCCGAGGATCGGACCGGCGAGCAGATTGCCCGCGACGAGACCGACGACGACCGCGCCGGCAAGGACCGCGATCCGCGCTCCGGTGCGCGCGGGCAGCCAGTTGCCCGCGACGACGACCGCCACCCATACCGCGCCGAAGAAGAGGAAGAGATAGGCGTACTGCAGTGCGAACGCCCCGAGCACGCCGCCCCAGGGCTTGCCCGACAGGTACCGCATGATGGCGTGCCCGCACGCGGCAACGGCGACGATCGCGCAGAAGAGCGCGAGCCGGCGCAGGGTGAAACCCCGGAAGGTGCGGGCGACGATGGCGCTGTGGCGCATCGTGGTCATTCGTGGTCCTCCGCTCGTGGCGGTCGTCGACCCGCGGGGAATTGGACAGCCCTTCGCGCTATGCGCTTCTGGCGCAAGTTCGCGCTTGGGGCGGCCGGCACGCTCATCTCCCGCGGTGGATGGACGCCATGGTACGCGCGCCCGCGGGCAGGGCGCCGTTGCCGCGACGAACCGTTCCACGCCCGGACGAACCCCCTTCGCGCCGGATCGAACCCGCTACATCTGGCGGAAGCGGTGCATGTACGGCTCGCTCACCGGCAGCGTCTCGGGGCGGCCCTTGAGCTTCACGGACATGCGTCCCCGGAAGTCCCGCGACACGCCGGCGATGGCGTTGACGTTGACGAGCGTGGCGCGGTGAATCTGCCAGAACATCCCGGGGTCGAGCTGCTCCGACAATTCCTTGATGGGCATGCGCATGAGCGCCTCGCCGTCGGCGGTCATCACGATCGTGTACTTGTTCTCGGCACGGAAGTACACGACTTCGTCGACAGTGATGATGCACACGCTGCTGCCCTGCGAAGCGGTCACCCAGCGCAGGAACTCTTCCCTGTCGCGCCGCGCGAGCAGGCGCTCGACGAGGCCTTCGAGATCCGCCGGCGCCTGGTTGAGGCGCTCGCGCAGCCGCGATACCGACTCGGCGACGCGCGCCGCGGAGAACGGCTTCAGGACGTAGTCGATCGCGCCCTGCTCGAAGGCCGACACCGCGTACTTGTCGTAGGCGGTGACGAACACGACGTGGCAGCGCCGGCTCGCGCGCCGCGCGACCTCGAGGCCGCTCATCCCGGGCATCTCGACGTCGAGGAACATGACGTCGGGCTGATGCTCGTCCAGCAGGCGATGGGCGGCGATGCCGTCGGGGGCCTCGGCCACGATGTCGAGGTCGGGCCATAGCGCGGACAGCGTCGCGCGCAGTTCTCCGCGCAGCAACGGCTCGTCTTCCGCGATGATCGCGCGCGGCGGGCTCGAAGGACTACCTGTCGGGCTCATGGGGAAGCCTCAGGACGATGTGGATGCTATGGGTGCCGTCGGCGCCTACGCCGATGGACCCGGCATTGCCGTAGACGTCCTCGAGGCGGCTCGCCACCTCGGCGACGTCCTCGGAATGCTGCCAGACCGCGCTCGCTTCGGCTCCGTCGGCGGTGATGGCGATGATCAGGCCCGGCCCCTCCGACTCGACACGCACCCTCACGTGCCCGCCCGCATCGCGCAGCGCGCGCACCGCATGCGCCACGAGCGGCGTGAGTATCATCGGCGCAATCGCGGCGGCCTCATGCGCCTCGGCGCACTCGATCGTGTAGTCGACGTTCTCGTTGCGAGTCCGTGCGAGCGCGAGGTAGGCGCGAGCGAGTGCAGCTTCCTGCGCGAGGGTGGTCGCCTGGTCGTCCGTGTGGGGCAAGGCCGCGCGCAGGAAACCGATAAGGCGCTCCAGCATGCGGTCGGCGCGGTCGGGGTCCCATTCGCACGCTTGCTCGATGTCGTCTAGCGTCTCGAACAGCAGGTTCGGATCGACCTTGCCCTGCAGGGCCCGCAACTGCGACTCCACGGCCTTGCGGCTGCGCACCGCGCGGTCGAGCCGCGCACGCGCAAGGAGCGCGTCGTCGGCTGCCGAGCGAAGCCGGAAGTAGTAGGCGGCCGTGAGGACCGTAATCCGCCAGGCGC
>CAZIZD010000106.1:0-12480 GCA_964543615.1 uncultured Alcaligenaceae bacterium
GCGATCTCGCGGATGCGCGACGCCTCCTCGAGCACGCGCTGCGCCTGCTCGACGATGCGCTCGCCCACCGGGGTGACCGTCACCTCGTTCTTGCCGCGCTCGAACACGAGCGTGCCGAGCTCGTCCTCGAGCTTCTGGATGGCCACCGACAGCGCAGGCTGGCTCACGAAGCATTTCTGCGCGGCGCGCCCGAAGTTGCGTTCCTGCGCAACCGCAACGAGATAGCGAAGCTCGTTGAGGGTCACTTGATTGCTGCCAGGAACTTCGCGAAGCCCTCACCGGTTTCCGGATGCTTGAGACCGAGAGCCACCGTGGCCTCGAGGTAGCCCAGCTTGCGCCCGCAATCGTAGCGGCGGCCTTCGAAGCGGTAGGCGACCACCCGCTCCTCCGTCATGAGGCGCGCGATGCCGTCGGTGAGCTGGATCTCGCCGCCGGCGCCTGCCCCGATCGCGCGCAGGTGGCGGAAGATCGCCGGCGACAGCACGTAGCGCCCCACCACGGCGAGCGTCGACGGTGTCGACCCGGGCTTGGGCTTCTCGACGATGCGCGTGATGCGCGAAACTCGGTCCTTCATCTCGGCGCCGGTGGTCTCGACGATGCCCCAGCTTCCGATGTCATCGGCGGGCACCTCCATGACGCCGATGGTGGAGACGTTTTCGCGCATCGCGACGTCGACCATCTGCCTGGTGACCGGAACCTCGGCGTCGATGAGGTCGTCCGCCAGGATCACCGCGAACGGCTCGTCGCCCACCACGGGCGCGGCGCAGAGCACGGCGTGGCCAAGCCCAAGCGCCTCCGACTGCCGGATGTAGATGCAGTTGATTCCCGGCGGAGTCGCATCCTTCACGGCCTCGAGGAGCTCGCTCTTGTTGCGCAGCGCGAGCTCGGTCTCGAGCTCATAGGCCTTGTCGAAGTGGTCCTCGATCGCGCGCTTGTTGCGGCCGGTGATGAAGATCATGTCGGTGATGCCCGCCGCCGCGGCTTCCTCGACGGCGTACTGGATGAGCGGCTTGTCGACGACCGGGAGCATCTCCTTGGGGCTCGCCTTGGTGGCGGGCAGGAAACGGCTGCCGAGTCCGGCAACGGGGAATACGGCCTTGGTGATTTTTTTCATATGCGTGCGCCTGCGATGATTGATGGAGGCCGGGCTTCAGCCCGGCGCGACGTCTGGACCGGCCAGGAGACTTCGAAGCCCCGCTTCGTCGAGGACAGCCACGCCGAGCTCCAGTGCCCTGGCGAGCTTGCTGCCCGCCTCACTGCCCGCGACGACGTAGTCGGTCTTGCGGGAAACGCTGCCCGACACCTTACCTCCTGCCTGCTCGATCAGCGCCTTAGCTTCCTCGCGCGACATCGAGGGCAGCGTGCCCGTCAGCACGAACGTTAGATTGGCGAGCCCGCCTACCGGCTTCGACTCTCGCGGCGGCCCTTCCTTCCAGTGCACACCCGCCGCGCGCAGCTGCTCGATGCCTTCGCGATTGTGCGGCTCCGCGAAAAAGCGCGCGATGGACGCCGCGAGCACCGGGCCGACGTCGTTGACTTCGAGGAGCGCCTCCTCGCCGGCACCGATCAGCGCGTCGAGGTTCCCGAAGTGGCTGGCCAGGTCGCGCGCCGTGGCCTCGCCTACGTGGCGGATGCCGAGGGCGTAAATGAAGCGCGCGAGCGTGGTCGACTTGCTCTTCTCGATCGAGGCAAGCACGTTGGCTGCGCTCTTGTCGGCCATGCGCTCCAGGACCGCGAGCTTGGCGAGCCCGAGCTTGTAGAGATCGGCAGGCGTGTGCACGATGCCCCCCTCGACCAGCTGGTCGACGAGCTTCTCGCCCAGTCCTTCGATGTCGAGCGCGCGGCGGCTCGCGAAGTGCAGGAGGGCCTGCTTGCGCTGCGCGGGGCAGACGAGGCCGCCGCTGCAGCGGGCGATCGCTTCCTCGGGCAGGCGCACGATCGCCGAGCCGCACTCGGGACACGCCACCGGCATGACGAACTCGCGCGCATCCGCGGGCCTTCGCTCGACGAGCGGACGCACGACCTGCGGAATCACGTCGCCCGCACGGCGCACGATCACGGTGTCGCCGATGCGAAGGTCGCGCCTCCTGATCTCGTCCTCGTTGTGGAGCGTGACGTTGGTGACCGTGGTGCCTCCGACGAAAACCGGATCGAGGCGGGCGACGGGGGTGATCGCACCGGTGCGTCCCACCTGCACCTCGATGGCCACCAGGCGGGTGGGCATTTCCTCTGGCGGGAACTTGTGCGCGACGGCCCATCGCGGCTCGCGCGTGCGAAAGCCGAGCTCGCGTTGGCTCGCGAGGCTGTTGACCTTGTAGACGACGCCGTCGATCTCGAAAGGAAGGTCGGCGCGGCGCTCGCGCACCGCCTCGTAGAAATCCGCGAGACCGCGCGCGCCGTGAACCACGCGGCGATCGGCGTTGACCGGAAGTCCGAAGCGCCCCAGCAAGTCGAGCAGCTCGCTTTGCGTCGCCGGCAGCGTCCACCCTTCCGTCTCGCCGATGCCGTACGCGAAGAACGCGAGCGGGCGCTGCGCGGTCATGGCGGGATCGAGCTGGCGCACCGCGCCCGCGGCCGTGTTGCGCGGGTTGACGTAGAGCTTGCCGCCCGTCTCCTGCTGCCGGCGGTTGAGCGCTGCGAAATCGGCGCGCGTCATGTAGATCTCGCCGCGGACCTCGAGCACCGGCGGCGGCTTCCCGGCGAGGCGCTGGGGAATCGCGGCAATCGTGCGCACGTTGGCGGTGACGTCCTCGCCTGTCTCGCCGTCGCCGCGCGTCGCGGCCACGGCAAGCGCCCCACGCTCGTAGCGGAGGCTCATCGCGATGCCGTCGAACTTGAGCTCGGCCATGTATTCGATATGGGGCGCATCGGGCGCGAGCTTCATCTCGCGGCGCATGCGCGCATCGAACTCGAGCGCACCGTCGGCGGTGGTGTCCGTCTCGGTGCGGATCGACAGCATGGGCACGCGATGCGCCACCGGCGCGAACACAGCGGTACGCGCGCCGCCCACCCGCTGCGTCGGCGAGTCGGCCGTGCGAAGCGCGGGGTACTCCGACTCGATGGACTGGAGCTCGCGGAACAGAGCGTCGTACTCGGCGTCGCTGATCGTCGGCGCGTCCTCGACGTAGTAATGCTCGTTGTGCTCCGCGATGGCCTTGCGCAGGGCGGCTGCACGGTGCGCGGCTTCCTGCGGAACGGGCTCACCACCAGGCAAGGTCATGCGCGGCACGCCACGACAAGCGGCACCCTACGCGCCGAAGAGGGCGAGCGCGCGCGGGCTTCCGGGTTCGATGCCGCTCGCGCGCAGGGCTTCGGCAGCCCCGTCGACCTGCCCGCGAATCGACGCAAGGGCGGCGTCGTCGAGGGGCCGGCGGTTGTCGTCGACCAGCTCGCCACCGAGGTTGTGCGCAAGGCGCTTGGCGGCCATCTTCATCTGGTCGAAGACGCGCGGGGGATCGCTCACGCGCGGCACGTCGAGGACCAGCACGACGCCGTTGGTGGCGGACAGGCGCAACGAATCGGCGGTGAAAGGCTCGTTGCGAAGATTGGTGAGCGCGTAGAGCGTGGCGCCCGTGTCCTCCTGCACCCACTCGAACTTGCCGCCGGGCGCGAGCTTGAAACCCGAGGCCTCGGCCACCCCGCGCAGGCGCGTCCCCGCAACGCTGCCGCTCTCCTTGACGAGGACAGTGATGCCCACCTGCACGTCGACCTCGGCACACAAGCGGTCGAGCGCCTCCGCCCGTTCCGCCTCGGCGCCGGCATCGCGCACGGACATCGCCGCCGGCAGGTGCGGCGCGAGATCGCCCATGACGCGCATGAAGGTGTCGAGCTGCGCGCGGCTCGCCGCACCGTTGCGGTCCGCGAGCAACAGGCAGGCTGCGAGCTCGATGAACTCGCCGCGGGTATCGGTGGCAAGGAGTTGCCAGGGTCCTTCCGGGGCGGTGCGGCCGAACCAGCGCAGCCGCTTGCCGAGGCGTGCATGCAGTCCCGCTGCGAACGCGCCCACGCCGACGGGCTTGGCCGGCTGCAGCGTGACGATGCACTCGATCTCGGGATCGGGTGAGCGTCCCGTCGCTCCCTCGGATTCGACGATACTGGTGGTCTCACCTGCGGCGCGCGGAACATCCGGCACCGCGTCCCGCGGCGCTTCGTGCTCGATCACGTCCATGGGTGCCGCGAACTCCGAGGCGGACTCGCCGCTGCGATACGCGGGAACGGCATCCTCCGGGACGCCGGCCGCCGCACGCAAGGTGGGCTCGACGCGATCCTCGGCTGCGTCCGGCGCGACGACAGGCTCAGACGGCTTGCGGAACGTGGTCTCGATCCGGCGCGTCACCCGACGCTCCAGCCACCAGTTGTAGATCATGACGCCGACGACCAGGGCGACGCCGGCGACGATGAGACCCAGTTGAAGCGGACTCACCGGCAGCGTCATGGTCGTTTCGTCATTCGCATGAAGGGGACGTTGCGCGACGTGCCCCGTGATCGGTCATCACTTGCACGCCGGCCATTCGATTATAGCGCGGCCCGTTTCGATAACCGCGCTTGTCCACCGTCACCCGCCTGCGTCGTCCTACGCCGCGCTTTCCGCGAGGTTGAGCGCCTCGCCGATGTCGACCGCGACGACGCGCGATGCCCCGGGCTCGGGCATGGTGATGCCGATCAGCTGGTTGGCCATTTCCATGGTGATCTTGATGTGGAAGATGAACAGGAACTGCGTCCCGGCGGACATCTCCCGCACCATGGCGCAAAAGCGGTCGGTGTTGGGGTCGTCCAGCGGCGCATCCACTTCGTCCAGCAGGCAGAACGGCGCGGGGTTGATCTGGAAGAGCGCGAACACGAGCGAGATGGCCGTGAGCGCCTTCTCACCGCCCGACAGCAGGTGGATCGACGCGTTGCGCTTGCCCGGGGGTTGGGCCACCACCTGCACGCCGGAATCGAGGATCTCCTCGCCGGTGAGCACGAGCTTGGCAGTGCCGCCGCCGCCGAACAGCGCGGGGAAGAGCTTCGAGAAGTTCGCGTTGACCGTCTCGAAGGTCTGCTGAAGGAGCTCGCGCGATTCGCGGTCGATCTGGCGGATGGCCGTCTCGAGCGTGGACATCGCTTCCGTGAGGTCGGCCGCCTGGCGGTCGAGATAGTCCTTGCGCTCGGTGGCCTGCGCGAGCTCGTCGAGGGCCGCCAGGTTGACGGCGCCGAGCTCTGCGATCGCCGCATTGATGCGCTCGATCTCGCCCGGCAGCGTGCGCCAGCTGCCCCAGGCCTTCAACGCATCCGGCAGCGTGGTCACGTCGGCGTGCGCTTCCGCGAGCTGCTCGGTGAACTGCGCCTCGGCAAGCTGCGCCGCCTGCTCCTTGAGCTGCATCTCCTGGATCTTCACGCGCGCGGGCTCGAGTTTCTGGTCCGCGGCCAGGCGTGATTCCTCCGCGGCGCGCAGGTCGGCTCCAAGCGCCTCGAGGCGGTCGCGCGCGTTGGCGAGCGCCTGCTCGGCGGCGGCGCGCACGGTGAGCTGCTCGGTGAGGCTCGTCTCGACGGGCGTCCAGTCGATGGCGGCGCGCTCGCTCGTGAGCTGGTCGAGGAGCGCTCGCTGCTGGTCGCGCTGCGAGGCGAAATCCTTCGCGCGGCGCTCGAGCTCGGCGATGCGGTCACGGCAGCGGCGTTCGCCGAAATCGGCTTCCTGCGTGGCACGCTCGGCGGCGCGCACCTTCTCTCGGCCGCGGGCGAGCGCCACTTCGGCTTCGTTGCGGGTGTGGCGCGCGGACTCGCGCGCGGCGAGCTTGTCGTGCAGCGCGGACTGCAGATTGGCGATCTCGTTGTCGATGGCTGCGCGCTGGCCCTGCGCATCCTCGATGCGCGCGGCGAGCTCGGCGGTCTCCTGCTCGATCTGCGCACGCCGCTTTTGCGCGGCCTCCGCGGCCTGGCGCAATTGCAGGAGCTCGAGCTCGAGGTCGTGCACGCGGCGCTGCTGCGAGGTGACCGCAAGGCTCTCGGCGTGGTACGTCTGTTGGGTGCCCGTGAGCTCGGCGTCCACTGCATCGCGCTGGGCGCGCGCTTCGTTGGCGCGCTCGCGCGCGCCGGTCATGGCGCCTTCGAGCTCCTCGAGCTCGCGCTGCCGGGCAAGCACGCCATGCAGCTCGTGATCGGGCGCGAAGAACGTCACGCCCTGCGACGTGACGATGTGACCCGCGGGCGTGACGAACGCCTCGCCCACCGCGAGCGCCTCGCGCTCGGCGAGCGCGGACGCAAGATCGGGCCGGCAACGCACGCCGGCGAGACCATCGGCCACCACACGCGCGACGTCGTCGCGCTTCAAACGCACCTTGGCCAGCAGCGCGTCGTGCTGCGCCTCGTGGCCGTGCCGGGCCGGCGCGGCCACGTAGGCCGCGAGCCTGCGCGGGGGCTGCTTGCCGTCGGACACCCACTCCACGACCTCGTCGAGGCGGTCGAGCTCGAGCGCGGACAGCCGCTCGCGCAGCACCGCTTCGAGCGCGTCCTCCCAGCCTCGTTCGATGTCGATGACCTGCCACAGGCGGCGCGACTCACGCAGGCCATGCTCGGCAAGCCAGCCGTCGATGTCCGTGCCGTGGCCAATCCTCGCCTGCAGCGCGGCGAGCGCCTGCTGCCGCGCCTCGAGGTCGGCCAGCGCCTTGCTGTCGCGCTGCCAGCTGTCCGCCGTCTCGCGCTGCCGGATTCGCAGCTCCTCGACCTTCTGCTGCAGCGCGACCAGTGCCTGCTGCTTGCCCGCGAGGTCGGCGTTCTCCTGGGCGAGCTGGTCCTCGACGTCGCGAATGAAATCCGTGGCGGGGGCCGCGATGCCGGCGAGCTCCTGCCCGAGGCGCGACCTGCGCGCGTCGAGGTCGCCAAGACCCCTTACCGCACTTTCGCGGCGCGTCTCGGCGACCCGCAGCGCCTGCTCGGAGACCGCGATCGACTGCTGGTGCTCTGCAAGCGCCGACTCGGCGGAGGCCACGCCCGCTTCGAGCGCGGGCAGCTCGGCCTGCGCGTCCTGCTCGGCGCGCCGTGCCTCGTCGAGCCTCGTCACCGCGCTTTCGCGCGCCGATTCCGCGGCCGTACGCTCGTCGGCAAGCGCGGTCTCCTGCCCCGCGATCGCGGCGATCGCCTCGGTGAGCTGGGTGACCTGCTGCGCGATCCGAGTCTCCGACTCGCGCGCGAACGAAAGCTGCTGCTCGAGGCGCGTGACCTCGGCGTTGGCGGCGTAGAACGCGCCTTGCTTCTCGTGCAGCGCGTCACCCGCGGCATAGTGCTCGGCGCGCAGCGCCTCGAGCCTCGCCTCGGCGGCGCGAATGTCCGCCTGGATGGCTTCGAGGCCCACGGTGAGGGCCGCGATCTCGCTCGTGCACTTGTCGCGCGAGCGCACGGCGTCCTGCTGCTTTGCGTACCAGAGCAGGTGCTGCGACTGCGTGAGGCGGGCATCGAGCTCGCGGTATTGCGTCGCGACCTGCGCCTGCTCCGTCAGGCGCGTGAGCTGGTTGCCGAGCTCCTGCCGGATGTCCTCGACGCGCGAGAGGTTCTCGCGCGTGTCGGAGAGGCGCCCTTCCGTCTCCTTGCGCCGCTCCTTGTACTTCGACACGCCCGCCGCTTCCTCGAGGAACACGCGCAATTCCTCGGGCTTGGCCTCGATCACGCGCGAGATCATCCCCTGCTCGATGATCGCGTACGCGCGCGGGCCGAGGCCCGTGCCGAGAAAGAGGTCGTGGATGTCGCGGCGCCGGACCGGGATGTTGTTGATGTAGTAGCTCGAATCGCCGTCACGCGTGAGCACGCGCTTGATGGAGATCTCGGCGTACTGGCCCCACTGGCCGCCGATGCGGCCCAGGCTGTTGTCGAAGCGGAGCTCCACCGACGCGCGGCCCACGGGCTTGCGCTCGCCCGCGCCGTTGAAGATCACGTCCTGCATGGACTCGCCGCGCAACGCCGAGGCCTTCGACTCGCCCAGCACCCAGCGGACGGCGTCGATCACGTTGGACTTGCCGCAGCCATTGGGGCCGACGATGCCCACGAGCTGTCCCGGCGTGGCGATGGCCGTGGGGTCGACGAACGACTTGAAGCCGGCGAGCTTGATCTCTGTGAGGCGCAAAGCGGGGGACTTGGGCGAAGGGGGGATCGGAACCGTCCCTCTCACGAGGGGACGTACTCAGCAAAGCCCCTAATTATAGCGGAAGCGATCCGTCGCTCACGCGGCGGCGATGGGAATGGCTCGCGCGGGAAGACGGCCTTCCTCGACGGCGTGGCACGCGGTCTCGCCGTGCGCTCCGCCTCCGACAGCGCGCAGCGCGGGCACTTCGCTGCGGCACCGGTCGTCGGCAAAAGGGCAGCGCGGATGGAAGGTGCAGCCCGAAGGCGGGTCGAGCGGATTGGGCACTTCGCCCGCGACCGCGACGCGCGACTTGCCGGTCATCGACAGGTCGGGCACGGCATCGAGCAGCATGCGCGTGTAGGGATGCCAGGGCTCCGTGAAGAGCTCGCGCGTGGGTGCCAACTCGACGATCCGCCCGAGGTACATGACGCCTACCCGGTCCGCGATGTGATGCACGACCGCGAGGTTGTGCGAGATGAAGAGGTACGTAAGGCCGAGCGTGCGCGACAAGTCGCGCATCAGGTTGAGGACCTGCGCCTGCACCGACACGTCGAGCGCAGAGGTGGGCTCGTCGCACACGAGGAACTGCGGGTTGGTGGAGAGCGCGCGCGCGATGGAGATCCGCTGCCGCTGGCCACCGGAGAACTGGTGCGGATACTTCACGCCATCGGCGGCGCCGAGGCCCACCTGGCGCAGCAGGGCCGCAACCCGCTCGTCGATCTCCGCGCGCGAAGTCTGCGGGGACTGCGCGCGGATCGGCTCCGCCACGATGTCCGCGACGCGCCATCGGGGATTGAGGCTGGCGTACGGATCCTGGAAGATCATCTGCATGCCGCGCCGCGCCGCGCGCTGCGCCCGCGCGTCGGCGCTCGCGCCCTCGCCCGCGATGACGGCGCCGCCGTAGCGGATCGAGCCCCGGGTCGGCGCATACAGGCCCACGATCACGCGCGCGACCGTCGACTTGCCGCAACCGGACTCGCCGACCAGTCCCACGGTCTCGCCCTTGCGGATCGCAAGGTCGATGCCGTCGACCGCCTTGAGCATGACGCGGCCGCGGCGCTCCAGCACGCGGTCGAGCCACGGCGGCGAGACGTCGAAGTAACGCGCGACGCCGCGAAGCTCGAGGAGCGTTTCGCTCATGACGCGGGAACCGCCGTCTTGTCGCGGGTGTGCACGGCTGCCGGCAGCCAGCACGCCGCCATCGTCGCGCCGGCGGCCATCAGCTCGGGACGCTCGCTGCGGCAGCGATCGAACGCGTGCGGGCATCGCGGATGGAATGCGCATCCGCGAGGCACCTCGGTGAGGCGCGGCATCGTGCCGTCGATCTGCGTCAGCCGCTCACGCTCCTCCGCGATCGAGGGGATGGAGCCCATGAGCCCGACCGTGTACGGATGCTGCGGCCGATGGATCACGTCGGAAACCGGACCGATCTCGACGATGCGGCCGGCGTACATGACCGCAACGCGATCGGCCGTCTCGGCGATCACGCCCATGTCGTGCGTGACGAGCATCACCGCGGTGCCGTGCTCGCGGCACAGGCGCTTCAGCAGCGCGATGATCTGCGCCTGGATCGACACGTCGAGCGCCGTCGTGGGCTCGTCGGCGACGATGAGCTTCGGCTTGGCCGCGAGCGCGAGCGCGATCACGACCCGCTGGCGCATGCCGCCGCTGAACTGGTGCGGATAGTGGTCGATGCGCCGCGCGGCCGCCGGGATGCCCACTTCCTCGAGCAGGCTCACGGCACGCCCTTGCGCCTCTGCCTCGCTCATCGGCAGGTGGGTGCGGATGGTCTCCACCAGCTGGCGGCCCACGGTGTAGAGCGGATTGAGCGAGGTCAGCGGATCCTGGAAGACCGCGCCGATCTCGCGTCCGCGCACGCGGCGCATCGCGTCGTACGGCAGGTTGTCGATGCGGCGTCCCGCGAGCGATACCTGGCCCGCGGCAATGCGACCGGGCGGATCGATGAGCCCGATGATCGCCGCGCCCGTCAGCGACTTGCCGGCGCCCGATTCGCCGACCACGCCCAGCACCTCGCCGGGCGCGATCGCGAACGAGACGTCGTGCACCGCGACCAGCGTGCCGTGCCGGGTCGGGAACTCGACGCGCAGGCCCTCGACGACGAGAAGCGGCTCGACGGCCGCCACGGCGGACAACGCTAGCTCTTCTTGGCCGGGATCTGGCAACCCGAAATGGATTCGACGTTGTCGATGACCGGAGTCCATTCCTGCGTGATCGTATTGGCGAACTGCGCGTTGACGTAGTAGCGCTTGCACGGCTCCGCGTTCAGCATCATCACGTGCAGCGGCGGGCCGCCCGCCCATCCCGGGGCCGGACCCTGAACGACGAGGCGGCGCTCGCCCGGTTCGATCCGGATCAGGACGGGATCCGGGAACGATCCCTGGTTGTCGACCTGGACGATCATCGCCGGCCGCCGGTTGGGAATCGTCACGTTGAAACGTTGGCCGGTCACTTCGCTCCAGGTCGGGCCCCACGTCTGGCAGCCCTCGAGGAACATCGGCGCGACCACCGCCGGGATCAGAAGCAAAAGCGATTTGCGCATTCTCGACACTCTCCCACGTTGCCTCGCGAGCCTTGCGGTCCGCGCGATTCGGATCAGCCGCGCGCTGCGGCCGCTCCCCTTGTCGTTCAATTTCCCGTCAGCGCAGCCGCGGATTCAGCGCGTCGCGCAGCCAGTCTCCGAGCAGGTTGATGGACAGCACCATCACGACCAGCGCCGCTCCAGGGAAGATGGTAATCCACCACTCCCCCGAGAACAAAAATTCGTTGCCGATGCGGATCAGCGTGCCGAGCGAAGGCTCCGTCGGCGGCACGCCCACGCCCAGGAACGACAGCGTGGCCTCGGTGAGGATGGCGGTCGCGATGTTGATGGTGGCGAGCACGAGCACCGGCCCCAGCACGTTGGGGAGGAGGTGCCGCACCATGATGCCGGCCGGCGTGACCCCGATCACGCGGGCGGCCTGCACGTACTCCTTGCTCTTCTCGACCATCGTCGATCCGCGCACCGTGCGCGCGTACTGCACCCAGTTCGAGAGTCCGATCGCGAGGATCAGAACATAAAGCGCCGCCTGGTCGTGCGAGCCGCGCGGCAGCGCGACGCGCGCAACGCCGTCGATGAGCAGCGCGATGAGGATCGCGGGAAACGAGAGCTGCACGTCGGCGACGCGCATGATGAACGCGTCGACCTTGCCGCCTGCGTAACCGGCGAGCAGGCCGAGCGAGACGCCAATCGCGATCGCCAGCGCCACCGACGCCACGCCCACCAGCAGCGAGATGCGCGCGCCGTACATGATGCCCGACAGCACGTCGCGCCCCTGGTCGTCGGTGCCCAGAGGAAAGGCCGCGCGGCCGTTCTCCGTCCACCCCGGGGGGAGCAGAGAATTGGAAAGACTCAGCGTGCGCAGGTCGAAGGGATTGTGGGGCGCGATGAGAGGCGCGAACACCGCCGCGACGACGCACACCGTGAGCACCGCGAGAGACGCCATGGCCACCGGCGAGCGCCGGAAGCTCCACATCACGTCTCCGTTCCAGAATGCGCGCAGGCGCGCCCCAAGCGACGGCGGTGCCGCGAGGACGGCGGCGCCTTCGCTCATGGCCCGTCCTTCAGGCGCGCGATAGCGCGCCTCGTGTGCACGAGGGCCTGCTCGTGGATCGTGCGCTTCCAGTCGTCGGCGTCCTGGTAGAACGCATCGCGCAGCTGCTGCTTGATCGTGCGGCGGACCTCGTCCGGCGCATCGGGATGATTCTCGAGCCACTGGTCGGCACGCAGCGCGCCCAGCACCTGCATCACGGGCAGCGTGCCGTACTCGATCGCAATGCCGGCGTAGTCCGCGTCCGGGCACTCCTCGTACGCGGCGTTGTAATTGACCCCCGTGAGCGGCGCGGACGTGGAGGAGCCGTCATGGAACGAGGTGACGTCCTCGCCCCACCACGCCTTGGTGCGGGCGACGTCGGCGGGAACGTCGCGCCCCGAGTAGATCTTCTCGCCGTGGCCGCGCGGGCCGAGGCCCGTGTGGAAGTCGATCGTCGCGAGCGTGCGCGCACTGGCTGCGTGCTCGCGCAACACCTTGCGCAGCACTGCGTTGCTCCAAGCGGGGCGCACGCCGCCGTAGAACAGTCCGTCGGGAAACTCGCATTGCCCGCCGCTGGTCGCGTTCTGGAGCGCGCGCTGGCCGCGCGCCTGCAGGTACGCCATGAGCCGGGCCTCGTTCGCGGGCGAAGGCGGCCACTCGGCGGGCACCATGAAGCCGTGCACTTCCGCATAGACCGCATTGGGGGGAATCGGCTGCGAGAAGTCGCGGAAATTGCGGTAGAGGTCGACGTTGTACTCGTTGGTGAGCCGCAGGTGCGAGAACCCGTACGCATTG
>CAZIZD010000107.1:0-4445 GCA_964543615.1 uncultured Alcaligenaceae bacterium
CGCCGGCGACCTTCAGCTTGGCGGCGGCCGCGGTCACGGCAGGCCACGTCTTCGGCGGATTGGCGGGATCGAGGCCGGCCTTCTTGAAGGCGTCCTTGTTGTAATAGAAGACGACGGTGGAGCTGTTGAACGGGAAGGACAGCATGCGCCCATCGGGCGTGGAGTAATAGCCCGCGACCGCCGGCACGTAAGCCTTTGGATCGAACTTCTCGCCGGCGCCCGCCATCACTTCGTACACGGGCTTGATCGCCTTGCCCGAGGCCATCATCGTGGCCGTGCCCACCTCGAAGATCTGGATGATGTGCGGAGGATTGCCCGCGCGCGTCGCGGCCACCATGGCCGCCATCGACTCGGGATACGTCCCCTTGAACACGGGAACGATCTTGTAGTCCTTCTGGCTGTCGTTGAACCGCTTGGCGAGGTCGCCGACCCGGTCGCCGAGGGCGCCCGTCATCGAATGCCAGAACTGGATCTCGGTGACCGCGTGCGATGCACTGGCGGAGACCGCAAACGTCGCCGCGAGAGCGGCGCGCAGCAGGGTGGAGCGCTTCATGGTTCCTCCTTGGGAGCGGGAATATGGGGCAAGCCGGGCAGTCTGCCTCTGTTGTGTGGCGATTCTATTGCAAATGTGACAACGGCGGCAGTTGGGGCTGCCGCCGTTGCATGGGACAAGCAAGGCTCCTCAATCGCCGTGCGCCGCCGCCCCCTGCGTGGGCGGATGCACCGGCAGCGCCTCCATCCCGTGCGCCTCGACGTGCGCCTTGCGGGCCACGACGCTGTAGGCGACGGGGACCACGAACAGCGTGAGCAGCGTGCCGAAGGACATCCCGCCCACGATCACCCATCCGATCTGCGTGCGCGACTCCGCACCCGCGCCGGCCGCGAGGGCGAGCGGCAGCGCGCCCAGCACCATCGCGCCCGTCGTCATCAGGATCGGCCGCAGGCGCAGCGTGGCGGCATCGATCACGGCGTCCATCAGCGGCTCGCCCTTGGCCCGGAGCTGGTTGCTGAACTCGACGATCAGGATGCCGTGCTTGGTGATGAGGCCCACCAGCGTGATGAGACCCACCTGGCTGTAGATGTTGAGCGTCCCGCCGGTGAGCCACAAGGCGAGCAGCGCGCCCGTCATCGACAGCGGCACCGACAGCATGATTACGAACGGGTGCGCGAAGCTCTCGAACTGCGCCGACAGCACGAGATAGATGAAGAACAGCGCCAGCACGAACGTGAAGTAGATCTCCTTGCCCGATGCACGGAACTCGCGCGACTGGCCGTCGAGGCTCGTCTGGGCGGTGGGGGGCAGCACGCGCTTCGCGGCATCGTCCATCGACTTCAGCGCGTCGTCGATCGTGTAGCCCGGCGCGAGCGTGCCGGTAATCTTGACCGCGCGCAGGCGGTTGAAGTGGTTGAGCGACTGCGGCGCCACGCCTTCGCGCACGTCCACGAGGTTGGCGAGCTGCACCATGGTGCCGTCGCGCGCCCGCACGTAGATGTCGCTGATGTCGGCGGGCGTGGAGCGGTCGACGGGTGCCACCTGCACGATCACGTCGTACTGCTCGCCCTCGCGCTTGAAGCGCGTGACCTGGCGTCCGCCGAGCATCGTCTCCAGTGTGCGCCCCACGTTGTCGACGTTGACGCCGATGTCGCCCAGCTTGTCGCGGTTGATGTTGACGCGGACTTCGGGCGTGTTGAGGCGCAGGTCGGTCTGCAGGTTCTGCACCCCGGGGATCTTGCGCGCCTCGTCTAGGAAGCGGTCGACCACGCGCTGCAGCTCGGCGTACGGGACCTGCGACATGATCACGTACTCGATGGGGGTGGAGCGGAAGCTCTGGCCCAGCGACGGCGGGTTGATGGGGAACGCGAGCGCGCCCGGAATCGAAGCGAACTTGGGACGGAGCTCGTCGGCGATCTGCTGCTGCTTGCGGGTGCGCTCCTCCCAGGGCTTGAGCCGCAGCACGGCGTTGCCGTCGACCACCGTCGGGAATCCCGAGATGGCCGTGAACGCGAAAGCCTCGGGCACCTTTGCATAGAACTCTTCGATGGGCCTCAGCTGGTCGGACGTGTACTGCGGCGTCGAACCCTGCGGCGCCGTCACGAGCCCGAAGACGACGCCGCGATCCTCCACCGGCGAGAGCTCCGACTTGATGTTCACGAACAGAAGGGCGCCAACGCACAGCGTCGCGACCCAGCCCACCGCGACGATCCAGCGATGGTGCAGCACGAAGGTGAGCGCGCCCCGGTAGCCATTGGTGAAGGCCTGGAACCCTGCCTCGATCTTGTTGTAGATCCACGAATGCTTCGCCTCGTGACGCAGGAGCAGCGAGCACATCATCGGCGTCAGCGTCAGCGCGATGAATCCGGAGACGAGCACGGCGCCAGCGAGGGTCAGCGCGAACTCGATGAACAGGCGCCCGGTGCGGCCCGTCGCGAACGCGAGCGGCGCGAACACGGAAGTGAGCGTGAGCGTCATCGCAATGACCGCGAAGGCGATCTCCTTCGCGCCCTGCATCGCCGCCGCCTTGCGCGGCATGCCTTCCTCGATGTGGCGGAAGATGTTCTCCAGCACGACGATCGCGTCGTCGACGACGAGGCCGATCGCCAGCACCATCGCAAGGAGCGTGAGCGTGTTGATCGTGAAGCCGAAGAAGTACATGAGCGCAAACGCGCCCACCAGCGAGACCGGGATGGTGACGATGGGAATGATCGTCGCGCGGAGGCTGCGCAGGAAGAAGAAGATCACCAGCACGACCAGCAGGATCGCTTCCGCGATGGTGCGGAACACCGAGTTGATCGAGCGGTCGATGAACACGGAGGTGTCGTACGCGACGACCAGCTTCATGCCAGGCGGCAGGTTCTCGTTGATCTTGTCGACCTCGGCGCGCACGCCCTTCGAAAGCTCGAGCGGGTTCGCCACCGCCTGCTTGATGACGCCGATGTTGAGCGAGGGCTTGCCGTTGTAGCGCGAGATGGTGCGGTCGTCGAGCGCGCCGATCTGCGCGCTGCCCACGTCGCGGATGCGCACCGGATAGCCGCCGACGTTACTGATGATGATGTTGTTGAACTGCTCGGGCGTCTGCACGTCGGTCTCGGCGACCACCGTGAACTCGCGCGTGTTGGACTCGATGCGGCCGGCCGGGATCTCCGCATTCTGGCGGCGGATCGCATCCTCGACGTCCTGCACGGTGAGCTTGTACCCCGCGAGGCGCGTGCGGTCGATGTTGATACGCATCGACACCTGGCGCTCTCCAAAGATGCGCACGTCCGCCGCCCCGGGAAGCACCGACATACGCGGCTTGATGTAGCGGGCCACGTAGTCTGAGGCCTGCAGGGGTGTCTGCTGGCCCGCTTCCACCGCGATGTAGATGATCGGGTTGGAGTCCGCCTCGACCTTGGCGATCACCGGCTCGTCGACGGCATCCGGCAGCTTGGCGCGCACGCGCGAGACCTTGTCGCGCACGTCCGCGGCCGCGGAGTCTGGATTGCGCGAGAGCGAGAAGCGCACGTTGATGCGGCTCTGCTCGGACCGGCTCTGCGACGTCATGATCTCGACGCCCTCGATGCCCGACAACGAGTCCTCGAGCACCTTGGTCACCTGCGACTCGACCACTTCCGCGGACGCGCCGCGATAGGTGGTGTTGACGCTCACGACCGGCTCGTCGATGCGCGGGTACTCGCGCACCGACAGCCGCTGGTACGAGATGAGGCCGACGAGCAGGATGATGAGCGACAGCACGGTCGCGAACACCGGCCGCTTGATGCAAATCTCGGGCAGCGTCATGTGGCGTCGTCTTTCTTGGAAGCTACGGGCGTCGTGGTGCGTTTACGACTTGGGCGGCCGCGCCGGACCGTCGCCGGACTTGGCCGCGGCACTGGCGGGCGCGATGGGTGAGGCGCTGCCCTCGCCCGCCGACGCGGTCGACGCGGGAGCGAGCGGGGGCGCGGCGCCGGCCTTGTCGTCGCCCGGCCCTGCCTTGTTGTCACCCTTGCCCTTGTCGCTCTTCTCTCCCTTGTCGCCCTTGCCGTCCCTGCCTGCGACGGACACCGTCATGCCATCGCGCAACTTGAGCTGTCCGGCCGTGACGACGAGGTCGCCCGGCACGAGCCCCGAGATCACCTCGACCCTGCCGTCGCGCCGCTGCCCGGTCTCGACCTTCACGCGCGCCACCTTGTTGTCCAGTATCTTGAAGACGTACTGCTCGGTGCCCTGCGGCACCAGCGCCTGCTCGGGCACGACCATCGCGTCCGCCTGCTCCTTGGTGATGAGGCGCACGCGCGCGAACATGCCGGGACGAAGCACCGTGTCCTGATTGCGCACCTGCGCGCGGATCACGATGGAACGGCCCGCCGCGTCGACGAGCGGATTCACGGCGATCACCTTGCCGTCGAACTTGCCGCCCGGCATCGCATCGAGCGCTGTGTGCGGCGAATACACCGCGATCCCGACC
>CAZIZD010000107.1:4455-6407 GCA_964543615.1 uncultured Alcaligenaceae bacterium
CCTGGCGCAGGTACGTCTCGGGCACGCGGAAGTCGACCTTCAGCGGATCGATCGACTCGAGGTTGACGAGGTCGGCGCCCTCTTTCACGTAATCGCCGACCGACACGGAGCGCAGACCGATGATCCCCGAGAACGGCGCGCGGATCTCGGTCTTGGCGAGCTTGGCCTCGGCGAGTTGCAGCGTCGCCTGCGCAACCTTGTAGCTGTTCTCCGCCTCGTCCTTGGCCTGCCCCGAGATGTAATTGCGGTTGGCGAGATCGACAGCACGATCGAACTTCGCCTTGGCGAGCGTGAGGTTGGCCTTGGCCTGCGCGTATTCGGCGTCCGGAATCCCGGCGTCGAGCTTGACCAGGGGCGCCCCCTTCTGCACGCGCTGGCCCTCCTGGAACGTGATCGCGCTGATGCGCCCCGCGGACTCGGGACGCAGGGTCACCGACTCGTCGGAGCGCAGGCTGCCCACCGCGGTGATGGTCTGGGGCATGGGAGCGGTGACGACCTTGACGGCCTCGACGGTCACGGCCTGTGCGCCGCCGCCCGGGGGACCGCCCGGTGGTCCGCCTGCGCCGCCCTTGGGCGGCCCGCCCGCATTCGCGACGGCCCCTGGGGGACCGGCGGGGGGGCGCTGGGTACCGATCCAATAACCGGCGCCTGCCGCGGCGATGGCGACGACCGCGGCGACGGCGATTGCTGCTGTTCGACTCATGCGTGTTTCCGGCGGGGGTTGTGTTGTCGCGGCGTCGAAATCCAGGTCGGCAGCCGCGCCATTGTGGACCGCACATTATGCGCGTGCCATGCCGACCCACCAAGCGAAGACCGGCCGCATGCGGGCCCCCTTGCTAGAATCAGTTCGATGCGAACAACAGGCTTCGGTTCCGGAGGATCGAGAGTGTTACAGACTGTTTCGAAATGGCTCGCCGCGCTCTGCATCGCGGCCGCAGTCCCGCTCGCGCACGCACAGGCGCCCGCCTACCCCACCAAGCCGGTCAAGCTGGTCGTCCCCTTCCCACCCGGCGGGTCGCTCGACATCGCGGGCCGGCTCATCGCCCAGAAGCTCACGGAGATGTGGGGCCAGAGCGTGGTTGTAGAGAACAAGCCCGGGGCCGGCGGCAACATCGGCGCGGACTTCGTGGCGAAGTCGCCCGCCGACGGCTACACGATCCTGCTGGGCGCGCTGTCGACCCACGCGGTCAATCCGAGCCTCTACAAGACCATGCCCTACGACGCGGCGAAGGACTTCGCGCCTATCACGCTCATCGCGATCACGCCGAACGTGCTTGTAGTCAACGCGTCGCTGCCGGTGAATTCGGCGAAGGAATTCATCGCCTACGCCAAGGCGAATCCGGGCAAGCTCTCGTTCGGATCGGGCAGCAACGGCAGCGCGGGCCATCTCGCGGGCGAGCTCTTCAAGGTCGAGACCAACACCGATGCGGTCCACGTGCCGTTCAAGGGCGGCGCTCCTGCCACGCAGGCGCTGCTCGCCGGCGACACGCAGTTCATGTTCGACAACCTCGCCAACGCGATGGCGCAGGTGAAGGCCGGCAAGATCAAGGCGCTCGCGGTCACCACCGCGCAACGATCGAGCCTCGTGCCCGACCTGCCGACGATGGCGGAGGCCGGCCTGCCCGGATTCGACATCTCGACGTGGTACGGTCTCTTCGCGCCCGCGGGCACGCCGCCCGCGATCGTCGCGAAGTGGAACGCGGACGTGACGAAGATACTCACGTCGCCGGACGTGCGCGCGAAGCTCGTCGCGGACGGCGCCGATCCGTCGCCCAATACGCCGGAGCAGTTCCGCGAGTTCATCGCGAAGGAGCTCGCGAAGTACGCGAGGATCGTGAAGGCGTCGGGGGCGAAGGTGGACTAGGGTCCCCCGCGCGCGATGTAGGGCAAGATAGCGTCCGCCGGCATCGTACCGGCACCAGGAGGACCACATGATTCGCATCTTCGCGCGC
>CAZIZD010000107.1:6417-12438 GCA_964543615.1 uncultured Alcaligenaceae bacterium
CGCGCTCGGCGTGCTCGCTCTCGCATTCGCGGCCGTCACCGCCGCGCAGGCGCCCTATCCCAACCACCCCGTGCGCGTGGTGGTGCCCTTCCCCGCGGGCGGTACGACCGACATCCTCGCGCGCGCCGCATCGCAGAAACTCACCGAGGCATTGGGCCAGCCGTTCGTGGTCGAGAACCGCGGGGGCGCGGGCGGCAACATCGGCGCCGACCTCGTGGCGAAGTCGCCGCCCGACGGCTACACGCTGCTCATGGGCACCGTCGGGACGCACGCGATCAACCCGAGCCTCTATCAGAAGATGCCGTACGACCACGTGAAGGACTTCGTGCCGGTGGTGCTGGTGGCCGGCGTGCCGAACGTGCTCGTGGTCAACCCGTCGCTGCCCGTGAAGTCGGTGCAGGAGCTCATCGCGTACGCCAAGGCCAATCCGGGGAAGGTGAACTTCGCCTCGTCGGGCAGCGGCACGTCGATCCATCTTTCGGCCGAGCTCTTCAAGACCATGGCGGGCGTGTCGATGCAACACGTCCCCTACAAGGGCAGCGCACCCGCGCTCGCCGACCTCGCCGGCGGCCAGGTCGACCTCATGTTCGACAACCTGCCCTCCGCATTGCCGCTCATCAAGGCGGGCAAGCTGCGCGCCATCGCGGTCACGAGCCAGCAGCGCGCAAGCGCGTTGCCCGACGTGCCGACGATCGCGGAGTCGGGATTGCCGGGCTTCGAGGCAACGTCGTGGTTCGGCCTGCTCGCCCCCGCGGGCACGCCCAGGGACGCGATCGCGAAGGTCAACGGCGAAGTCGCGAAGTGGCTGGCCACGCCCGAAGCCAAGGAGAAGCTCGCGTCGCAGGGCGGGATCGTCGGCAACGGCCTCACGCCCGAAGACTTCTCACGTCACATCGCGAGCGAGACGACGAAGTGGCAGAAGGTGGTGAAGGAGTCGGGCGCGAAGGTGGATTGAGCGAGCGACGTCCACCGGGCAGGCGCAGCGAGGCCGCGAGGCGCGGTACCTACCCTCTCGCGATCGCCCAAGCGAGCAGGCCCCACCCCGCGAGAAACGCCACACCTCCGATCGGCGTGACCGCGCCGAGCCCGCGCACGCCGGTCAGCGCGAGCGCATAGAGGCTGCCGGAGAAGAGCACGATCCCCGCAAGCAGCAGCCAAGCCGCGGGGCCGAGCCCCGCGCGCTCAGGCCAGTGCAGCATCAGCAGGCCCAGTCCGAACAGGCCGAGCGCGTGCCAGGCGTGGTACTGCACCGCCGTCTGCCACACCGTGGTCATCTCAGGCGACAGCCGCGCCTTGAGCGCATGCGCGCCGAACGCGCCGAGCGCGACGGCAAGGAACATCGCGAGGCTCGCGAGCGTGAGCGCAAGACGTGCGGTCATGACGGCGGAATTGCCCTTAAAATGGACGTTTCGCCCAAGGATACCAACATGCCAATCGAACGCCGCAATCCCGGCAAGCGCCTCTCCGAAGCCGTCGTGTTCACGCCGGGCGGCGAACGCATCGTATACCTCGCCGGCCAGGTGGCGGACGATCGCGACGCCGACATGGCGTCGCAGACGAAACAGGTGCTCGGCGCGATCGACCGCCTGCTGGGCGAGGTCGGCAGCGACAAGTCGCGCATCCTTTCGGCGACCATCTACTTGCCCGACATGGCCGACTTCCCGACGCTCAACGCGATCTGGGAGCAGTGGGTCGTGCCCGGGCAGACGCCGGCGCGCGCGACCGTGCAAGCCGGGCTCGCGCATCCCGCCTACAAGGTCGAGATCCAGGTGATCGCGACCGCGCCCTGAAAGTACGAACGGCCATGAACGACTCCACCGCCAAGGCCATCGTCGCCGCCACCGCGCGGCGCGATGCCGCGCTGCCTCCCTCCACCGCGTCGACCCTGCCGGTCACGCGCGAGATGTTCGACGAATACATGGTGCGCTGCTACGCGCCCGCGTCGTTCATCCCGGTGCGAGGTGAAGGCTCGCGCGTGTGGGACCAGGAAGGCCGGATGTACATCGACTTCGCGGCAGGCGTGGCGGTCACGTCGCTCGGCCATTGCCATCCCGCGATGATCCGCGCGCTCACGGACCAGGCCACCACGATCTGGCACGTGTCGAACTGGTTCACCAACGAGCCCGCGCTGCGCCTCGCGCGCCGCCTCGTCGACCACACGTTCGCCGAGCGCGTCTTCTTCTGCAACTCCGGCGCGGAAGCCAACGAAGCGGCGCTGAAGCTTGCGCGCCGCTATGCGCACGACCACTACGGCGAGAAGAAGTATCGCGTGATCTCGACGCAGAACGCCTTCCACGGCCGCACGCTGTTCACGGTCACGGCCGGCGGCCAGGCCAAGTACGCGTCGGGCTTCGGTCCTAATCCCGCGGGCATCGCGCACATCCCGTACAACGACGTCGCGGCGCTCGAGCAGGAGTTCGCGAGCGCGGGCAGCGACATCTGCGCGGTCATCCTCGAACCCATGCAGGGCGAAGGCGGCATGACGCCCGGCAAGCCCGAGTTCCTGCAAGCCGCGCGGCGCCTGTGCACGCAGCACAACGCGCTCCTGATCCTCGACGAGATCCAGAGCGGCATGGGCCGCACCGGCGCGCTCTTCTCGTACATGCAAAAGGGCGTGGTGCCGGACATCCTGACCAGCGCCAAAGGCCTGGGCGGCGGATTCCCCATCGGCGCGCTGCTCACGACCCACGAGGTCGCGAGCGCCTTCTCGGTGGGCGTGCACGGCACGACCTACGGCGGCAATCCGCTCGCCTGCGCGGTGGCAGGTGCCGTGTTCGACATCGTCAACACCACCGAGGTGCTGGACGGCGTGAAGGCGCGTCACGCGCTCTTCATGGAAGGCCTGCGGGCCATCAACGGCCGCCGCAAGGTCTTCTCCGATCTGCGCGGCGAAGGCGTGTGGATCGGCTGCGAACTGGACACGCCGTGGAAGGGCAAGTCGATGGACGTCGTGCGCGCCGCGGGCGAGGCAGGCCTCATGCTGCTGGTGGCCGGGCCGGACGTCGTGCGCCTCGCGCCGTCGCTCGTCATCTCGCTCGACGAAATCCTGGAAGGCCTGGCGCGGCTCGAGACGGCGCTCAATCGCGCGCTCGCGTAGATGTACTTCATCCGGCCGATCGCGCGCGACGACCTGCCCGCGATCTTCGCGCTGTCGGAGCGCACCGGAAAGGGCCTCACCACGCTGCCGGCCAATCGCGAGCGCCTGTTCCGGCGCATCGAGCGCTCGCTCGCATCCTTCGCGGGGCAGGCCGAACTCGCCGACGCGTGCTACATGTTCGTGCTGGTAGACGGCAGCGCGAGCGATCGCGTCGTCGGGATCAGCGCGATCGAGGCGGCGGTGGGATTGAAGGAGCCCTGGTACAACTATCACGTGGGCACCCTCGTGCACGCGTCGCGCCAGCTCGGCGTGTACACGTCCTCGCCCACGCTCTTCCTCGCCAACGATCACACGGGCCACACAGAGCTCTGCTCGCTGTTCCTCGACCAGGCCTACCGGCAAGGCAAGAACGGCGTGCTGCTCGCGAAGTGCAGGCTGCTGTTCATCGCCGAGTTCGCGCAGCGCTTTGCGGCGAAGGTGATCGCGGAGCTTCGCGGACAGCTCGACGAGGATGGACGCTCTCCGTTCTGGGAAGGCCTGGGCCGCCACTTCTTCGCGATGGAATACTCCACCGCCGATTACCTCACCGGCATCGGCCAGAAGTCCTTCATCGCGGAGCTGATGCCCAAGCATCCCGTCTACGTTAACCTGCTGCCGCAGGACGCGCGCGACGCCATCGGCGCGGTCCATCGCGACACGGCGCCTGCGCGTGCCATGCTCGAGCAGGAAGGATTCCGCTACGAGGGCTACGTCGACATCTTCGACGCGGGTCCCACGGTCGAGTGCTTCCGCGACAACATCCACGCCGTGCGGCAGTCGCAGCACATGCCCGTGACCATCGGCGAGGAAGACCCGGTGCCGGACAGCCTCACCGACGACATCCTGTGGCTCGTGTGCAACCGCGCGTTCGCCGACTTCCGCGCGATCGTCGTCGCAGCACCGTCGCGGGCGGACCGCATGCCGCTCATGCCGTATGCGGCGGAGACGCTGCGGGTCGGCGAAGGCGACGTGGTTCGCGCTGTCCCGCTGTCACCGTCGGATCGATAGATGGAGATCAACTTCGACGGCATCCCGGGGCCGACGCACAACTACTCGGGTCTCGCGCAGGGCAACCTCGCCTCGGAGCGCAACGCTAGCCACGTCGCCCACCCGCGCGAAGCCGCGCTGCAGGGGCTCGCCAAGATGCGCGCGCTCGCGGCACGAGGCATACCGCAGGCGATCCTGCCGCCGCACGAGCGGCCGGCCGTGTACGCGCTGCGCGCGCTCGGATTTGGCGGAAGCGACGCCGACGTGCTCGCGCGCACCGCCCGCGAAGCGCCTTCGCTCCTGGCCGCGTGCTCGTCCGCCGCCGCGATGTGGACCGCCAACGCGGCCACCGTGAGCGCATCGTCCGACACCGCCGACGGCCGCGTGCACTTCACGCCTGCGAACCTAGCGACGCAGTTTCACCGATCGCTGGAAGCGCCGGTCACCACGGCGGTGCTGCGCGCGATCTTCGCCGACGCGAAGCACTTCGCCGTTCACGATCCGTTGCCCGGCACGCCGCAGACCGGCGACGAGGGCGCGGCCAATCACACGCGCCTCGCCGCGAGCGACGGCACGGGCGTCGACTTCTTCGTGTACGGGCGCCGCGGGTACGGGCCGGGTCCGGTGCCTTTGCGCTTTCCCGCGCGCCAAACGCTCGAAGCCTCGCAGGCGATCGCGCGCCGTCACGGCCTGCGCGAGACGCACGTCGTGTACGCGCAGCAGCATCCGCGTGCGATCGATGCCGGCGTGTTCCACAACGACGTGATCGCCGTGGGACACGCCGCCACGGTGTTCTGCCACGAGCGCGCCTGGCTCGATGGGCACGCGGTGCTCGCCGATCTCGCCTCGCGCGTCGGCGACGCGTTTCGTCCCATCGTCGTGCGCGAGGCCGACGTCACCGTGGACGAGGCGGTCTCGACCTATCTCTTCAACAGCCAGCTCCTATCGCGTCCCGAGGGCGGCCTGATGCTCGTCGCGCCCGCGGAGTGCCGCGAGCGTCCGCGGGTCGCCGAGTATCTCGACCGGATCGCCGGCGAAGGCGGTCCCATCACGGAAGTGGCGACCTTCGACCTGCGGCAGAGCATGCGCAACGGCGGCGGGCCCGCGTGCCTGCGCCTGCGCGTGCCGCTCACCGAGGCAGAGCGCGCGGCCGTGCGCGCCAACGTCTTCCTCGACGATGCGCTCGCCGGTGCCCTCGAAGCGTGGATCGTCCGTAACTACCGCGAACGGCTTGCCCCGATGGATCTCGCCGATCCTTCTCTGCTCGACGAGTCGCGGCGTGCGCTCGACGAGCTCACGCAGCTCCTTCGGATCGGCAGCGTGTATCCGTTCCAGCGTGCGGTCAGCGCGCCAGCACCTTGAACGTCGTTCGCGTGACCGCCGTTTCGTAGCCGACGCTGAGCGTGACGGAGGCGTCGCGCCGCGTCGCGCGCGTGACGACAGGAAACTGCACCGACGTCGAGCCTGCGGGCACCGTCACCTGCGCGGGCACCTGCGCGAGGCTCGAGCTGCTGCGCACAGCGACGGCCACGCCACCCGCGGGCGCGGGCGCGCCCAGGGCAATCGTCGCCGTGGCCGTGCCGCCGCCGACGATCGATGCCGGACTGATCAGGGGCGCGCTCAGCATGTACGGCGCCGGATTCACCTGCAGGGTCGCCGATTTCGTCACGCCGGAGTAGCTGGCCGTCACCGAGGCCACGGTGATCGCGTCCACCTGGGTCGTGGCGATCGCGAAGCTGGCCGTGGACACGCCCGCGGGCACGACGACGCCCGGCGGCACGCTGACCGCACCGCTCGCGCTCGAGAGCGCGACGTTGATGGGACTCGTCGCGCTCGCCGTGAGCGTCACGACGCCCTTCGTGACCGCACCCGCGACCACCTTGCCCGGCTCGATGGTC
>CAZIZD010000108.1:0-12370 GCA_964543615.1 uncultured Alcaligenaceae bacterium
CGGCATCAACTCGCAGGCTGAGCTGTACGACATGATCATGGTGTGCCATCACCTGTCGCCGGACATCCCGTCGGACGTCGCGTTCACCGAGAGCCGCATCCGCGCCGAGACCATCGCCGCCGAGAACGTGCTGCAGGACATGGGCGTGATCTCGATGTTCAGCAGCGACTCGCAGGCGATGGGGCGGATCGGCGAGTGCTGGCTGCGCGCCATCCAGACGGCCGACGCGATGAAGACGGGCCGCGGCAAGCTCCCGCAGGACGCCGCCGGCAACGACAACTTCCGCGTGCTGCGCTACGTGGCCAAGATCACGATCAACCCGGCGGTCGCGCACGGCATCTCGCACGTGCTGGGCTCGGTCGAGGTGGGCAAGGTGGCCGACCTCGTGCTGTGGGACCCGGCCTTCTTCGGCGCCAAGCCGAAGATGGTCATCAAGAACGGCGTGATCAACTGGGCGCTGATGGGCGACCCCAACGCCTCGCTGCCCACGCCGCAGCCCGTGTACTACCGTCCCATGTTCGGCACGTTCGGCTACGGCGTGCAGGACACGTGCATCACGTTCGTGTCGCAGGCCGCGCATGCGGCCGGTGTCGGCGAGCGCCTGGGCCTCGGCCGCAAGGTGATGCCCGTCCGCAACACGCGCACGGTCGGCAAGAAGGACATGGTGCGCAACGACGGCACGCCGAGCATCGCGGTCAATCCGGAGACGTTCGCGGTGACGGTGGACGGCAAGCACGCCACCGTGAAGCCGCTCACGACCGTGTCCCTCAACCAGCGTTACTTCTTCAGCTAGGCGCCAAGAGCACCGTGATCCTCGTCGAAGCCATCCTCGGCAATGCCGCCGACGCCGCGTGGTCCGGCCGCCTCGCGGGTGTCGCCGTCGACACGCTCGCCCTCGACCACTGGGAGGCGCAGAAGAACCGCTTTCGCAAGCGCACGGCAAGCGGGCTCGAGCTCGCGGTGTCGCTAGACCGCGGCACGTTCATGCGCGACGGCGACATCCTGCTGCACGACGAGGCCGCCGGCCGCACGGTGGTGGCGAAGATCGCGCTGCGCGACGTGATGGTCATAAGTCTCGACGACGTCGCCACCTGCACTACCGAGCTCATGCTGCGTACCTGCGTGGAGCTGGGCCATGCGCTCGGCAACCAGCACTGGCCCGCGCTCGTGAAGGACAACCGCGTCTACGTGCCGCTCACGGTCGACCGCAAGGTGATGGCCTCGGTCATGAACACGCATCGCTTTGAGGGCGTGCGCTTCGAATTCGTCCCCGGCAGCGACATCGTGCCCTACCTCGCGCCGCACGAGTCTCGGCGCCTCTTCGGCGCGGCCGAGGGGCCGGTGCACACGCACACGCAGGAGAAGTACGTCGCGGTCGACGCCGACACGGGCCGGGCCTACGGCCTCGCGCCGACGCGCGTGACGCGATGACCGGCGAGCCCGCGGCACGCGGCTCCCTTGCAGGCGCTGCGGGCATCGCGCGCGCGCTGCAGTTCGGCGAGTCGATGTTCCCCGTCGGCGGCTTCTCGTTCTCGGGCGGGCTCGAGTCCGCAATCCAGAAGAAGGTGGTGACCGACCGCGACACGCTGCGCGACTACGCGCGCACCGCGGTCGAGCAGGCCGCACAGGGCGACGGCATCGCGGTCATCCATGCCCATCGCGCCGCCGTGGCCGACGACATGGCGGCCCTCGTGGCCATCGACGAGCGCGTCTACGCGCGCAAGCTCAGCAGCGAGACGCGCACGATGTCCGTGCGCATGGGCAAGAAGTTCGCGGCGCTCTGTGCGCACATCGTGGGCACGCCGCTCGTCGCGGACTGGCGCGCGCGCATCGACGGCGGCACCACGCCGGGCTGCTACCCCGTGGCGCTCGCGGTCGACTTCGCGGCCTTGGGCCTGCCGGAGCACGACGCCTTCGTGGTCCACCAGTTCGGCGTGGCGTCGACGATCCTCGGCGCCTCGCTGCGCCTCATGAAGGTGAGCCACGTCGATACGCAAAGCATCCTCTATGGGCTGCTCGCCGACGTCGACGCCCATTACGCGCGGGCTGCGGCCTCGCGCCTCGCCGACATGGCGGGCTTCGCGCCGCTCACCGAGATCCTCGCTGCCGTGCACGTCAAGGCGCACGTGCGGCTTTTCATGAACTAGGAGCATTCCGAAGTGAAAAAGATCACCCGCATCGGCATCGGCGGTCCCGTCGGGTCCGGCAAGACAGCGATCGTCGAGGCCATCACGCCCAAGCTCCTCGACCTCGGCATCAAGGTGCTCATCATCACCAACGACGTCGTCACCACGGAAGATGCCAAGCACGTGCAGCGCACGCTCAAGGGCATCCTGCTCGAGGAGCGCATCCTCGGCGTGGAGACCGGCGCGTGCCCGCATACCGCGGTGCGCGAGGACCCGAGCATGAACCTCGCCGCGGTGGAGGACATGGAGGCGCGCTTTCCCGACGGCGACGTGGTGCTGATCGAGAGCGGCGGGGACAACCTGACCCTCACGTTCTCGCCCGCGCTGGTCGACTTCTTCATCTACGTGATCGACGTCGCCGCCGGCGACAAGATCCCGCGCAAGAATGGCCCCGGCATCAGCCAGTCGGACATCCTCGTCATCAACAAGACCGACCTCGCACCCTACGTCGGCGCAAGCCTCGAGGTGATGGCGCGCGATTCCAGGTTCATGCGCGGCGACAAGCCCTTCCTGTTCACCAACTGCAAGACGGGCGAAGGCATCGATGCGCTGGTCGACTGCATCCGGCGCGATCTCCTCTTCCACACCGACGTCCCGGCGCCGCAGGCCGCCTGATGCCCGACGCCGGCCGCGCCCGCACGGTTGCGCCGTGGAGTGCGGCGCAGGAACTCGGCCGCACCGCCACGGAGCTCGCCGGCTACCAGGACGAGCCGGCGCAGATGCAAAGCGGCGTGCCGGGCAAGACGGGCTACCTGCGCCTCGGCTTCGAGCGGCGCGACGAGCGCACCATCCTCGCCGACCTCGCGGTGCGCTCGCCCTTCATGGCGCAGCGCGTGCTCTATCCCGAGGAAGGGATGCCCGACCTCGCGTGGCTGTTCATGATCACGACGTCGGGATGCGTGCTGCAGGGCGACCGCCTCGCGCTCGAGATCGCTGCCGGCCCCGGCGCACGGGCCCACGTCACGACGCAGTCGGCCACCAAGCTGCATAGCATGGACGCCAATTACGCCACGCAGACGCAGTCGATCGCGCTGGCCGACGGCGCGTACGTCGAGTTCCTGCCGGCGCCGCTCATCCCGCACCGCGGCGCGCGCTTCGTGAGCGACACGCGCATCTCGATCGCGCCGACGGCTACGCTCCTGTACGGCGAGATCCTGCAGCCCGGCCGCAAGCACCATCGGCCCGACGAGGTGTTCGGCGCCACGCTGCTGTCGCTTGCGATGAGCGCCGAGCGTCCCGACGGCCGCGAGCTCTTCAGCGAGAAACTCGTGATCGAGCCCGCGCGCCATCCCATGCGCCAGACGGGCGTGATGGACGGGTTCGACGTGTTCGGCAACGTCGTGCTGCTGACGCCGCCGGACGTCGCGGAGCGCGTGCTCGCCCGGCTCGACGCCGACGTCGACCACGAGGCCGGCATCGCCTCGGGCGCCTGCCGCCTGCCCAACGACGCGGGCGTGATCTTCAAGATCCTGGGAAGGGAGACGGAGCAGGTCAAGGCGAAGGTGCGCGAATTCTGGGCGGTCGCCCGCGAGACGGTGACGGGCGTTTCGCTTTCGCCGCCGTTCTTCTGGCGTTGAAGCGAGCGGTGGCCTCGCGCCATCGCGCAAGGGGGAGGACGACTTGAACGGAATCCTGGGCGGATGGGAAACGCGGTGCGCCTCGTCGGGCGCATTGCGCTTCGTCGACGTGAACCTTCGCGGCATCGGGCAGGTGATGTTCCAGAACCATCCGGTCGCGGGACTCCTTTTCTTCATCGCCATCGCCTGGGGCTCCTTCGCCGCGGGCGTGCCGCAGGTGGCGATCGGCGGAATGGTCGCCGTGATCGTCGGAACGGCCGCGGCATACTGGCTGCGAGTCGACGATGCCGACATTCGCGCCGGGCTGTACGGCTTCAACGCCTACCTCGTAGGCCTCGCGCTCCCGACCTTCATGGCGCCCACCGCCGCGATGTGGATGTACGTCGTGCTGGGCGGCGCGGTCTCGGTCCCGGCGATGCAGGCGCTCGCCAACGTGTTCAAGACGTGGAGCACGCCCGCGCTCACCGCGCCCTTCGTGCTCGTCACGTGGCTCATGCTGCTCGCCACGCACGCCTTCACCAATCTCGAGAGCACGCTGTGGGCGAGCGGCATGGTCGTGCCGCTCGATCCGGTGTACGCGAATCCGCTGCGCATCGGCGACTTCCTGCAGGGCATGGTCCAGAGCATCTCGCAGGTCTTCCTCAAGGGCAACGGCGTTGCCGCGATCCTGCTGATCGCCGGTCTCGCGGTGAGCTCACTCGCATGCGCCGCGTGGGGCATCGCCGGCGCGGCCATCGCCGTGCTGACGGCGCACGCGATGGGCGCCGAGAGCGACCTCGTCACCGGCGGGCTCATGGGCTTCAGTCCGGTGCTGACCGCGATCGCGCTGGGCGCGGTGTTCCACAAGCCGGGGTTGCGTGTCTCGATCTACGCCATCGTGGGCACGGTGTTCACCGTGGTCGCGCAGGGCGCGATGAACGTGATCGTCACGCCGTTCGCGATCCCCACGCTCACCGGCCCGTTCGTGCTGGTGACCTGGTTGTTCCTGCTCGGACGCGCGAAGGTCGAGCCCGCGTGACCCGCGGCCCCGTCAGGGCCGGACGAGCGTGATGCGGGCGTTGGCGGGCGACGCGAGCGCGGTCGACGTCCCGCCGCCCGCGCGCACGATGACGATGCCGCGATGCGTCGGGTCGACGTCGAAGAAGAGCCGGTAGTCGAGCGCGAGCGTGCGCGGCGCACCCTTGCACACCATGCGGAAGGAAAGCGCGGCGTAGGCCTCGCCCGCGCGGGAGGACACGAGTGTCTTGCCGCGGTCGAGCGCGCACGGGGCACCGGCTCCGCTCGCGCCAAGCCGTTCGTACGCGTACGCCTCGATGCGCGCGAGATGGCGCCGGGTCTCGCCCCACGTGAGCGCGCCGTCGCCGTCGTCGTCCAGTCCCAGCACGAAATGAAGGTCGCGCAGCGCGACGTCCCAGCGGCCCTCGACTACGGTATCGGAGCCGCGCGCCGCGACACCGAGGGTGAGGTAGGCATCGCTTGCCGAATGCGCATGGGCCGCGGTGCAAGCCACGAGTGCAGCAATGGCGGCGAGGCGTCTCACAGGGCTCCCCGCAGGTCGCGGATCGCCGCAGCGATGGCGACGTCCTCGAGCCTCGTGCGCTCGACGAAGGCGATCGCGGTTGCCGCCGCCTCGTTCTTCCGCGCCGCGCGCGCCGCCTCGATCAGGATGCGCACGTCGGCCGGCTCGCGCTGGCGTTCGAAGTTGCGCTGCGCCGCGACGAGCGCGGCGTCCGGGTCGTCCGCGAGGTACAGGAGGAAGCGGGCTTCCTCGCGCCCGAAGAGCTCGCCGCCGCGCAACCGGTAGGCCTCGAATCGCGCCGCCATGGTCCAGCGGTACGAGGCCGCCTGCGGCGAGCGGAGTGCGGCGTGCGCAAGCGCCAACCGCAGGTAGACGGTGTCGGATTCCGCGTCGTTGGCGAGCAGGTCCACCACTTCGCGCGCGCGTCCGCGGTCGAGCAGAAAGTCGGCGTAGCCCACGAGAAGGTAGTTGTCGCCCGGCGCGGCCTGCAGCGCCTTGCGGTAATGCGCTTCGGATTCGCTCCAGCGCCCGAGGCGTTCGTTGCCTTCGGCGCGCAGGCCTTCGACCCACGCGGCCAGCGCGGGGGTGTCGATCTGCGCTAGCAGGGCGAGGCCGCGAGCCGCCTCGCCGGTCCATAGCGCCAAGCTTGCGCTGCAGGCGAGGCCAACCGCCCGTCCGCCGTGCCGCCCGGCGCGCGCGCAATGCGGGATCGCACGCGCGGACTCGCCCTCTAGCATGTCGAGCGACGCGAGCGACAGCCACGCCTGTGCGAGCGACGGATCGGCACGCACCGCGCGCATTAGCAGGGCGCGCGCGTCCTCGAACTCGTGGAGGTATTGCAGGATCGCCGCCTGCGTCGCGAGGAGCGCCGGCGGCGGATCGGGCCTGGCGAGCCAGGGCGCGAGCACCGCCTGCGCGTAGCCAGCGTAGTGGGCGTCGCCCACCTTCCGGCCGAAGTCGACATAAGCGCGGGCGAGCTCGTCCGCGGCGCGCGCGTCCCCCGGCCTGGCGGCCTGCGCCCGCTTGAGTGCCACGAGGCGCCGCACCCCAGGGTCGGACGCGGCAGGCACCTTCTGCAGGACCGTCGCATCGGCGGCAGGGAGATACGGGGCCGCCGGCTGCGCAGCGGCAGCCTCGACCATCGCGAACAGGATTGCGGCCACGCAGCGCTTCATGCCAGTTCTTACGCGAGCGCAAGCTTTTTGGATGCGCCGTGGATTACGATGCATCCGGCGGCGCCGCCCGGCCGTATGTTGGCTTGAGCGCGACCCTTTTCCCGAATCCATATGTCCACCCCCTACCGCTTCGTCGCCCCACCGCGCAGCACGCGCCTGAGCTTCACCGCATCCGAGTGGCGCCGCCTCGCGGGCTTCTACGGGATCATCGCCGCGCTGCACGTCGCGGGCTGGGGCCTGTACCTCCACTACGCAGGAACGCATCCCGCACTGGTCGGGCTGGGGTTCGTCGCGTACATGTTCGGCCTGCGGCACGCGTTCGACGCCGACCACATCGCCGCCATCGACGACACGGCCCGTTTCCTGCTGCAAAAGGGCAAGCGGCCGCTCGGCGTAGGCTTCTTCTTCTCGCTCGGTCACTCGACCGTGGTGCTGGTGCTCGCCATCGCAATCGCGCTCGCGGCCAGCGCCGTCGTCGGCCGGATTCCGCAAATGAAGGAGATCGGAAGCCTGATCGGCGTCGCCGTGTCGGGCTCGTTCCTGCTCCTGATCGGCATCCTCAACCTCGTCGTGCTGCTGGGCATCATCGGCGTGTGGCGCCAGGCCAAGACGGGCACGCACAGCCACCAGCATCTCGAGGCCCTCCTCGCGCAACGCGGCCTCATGAACCGGCTGTTCGGCGGGCGCCTGTCCAGGTCCATCAACCACAGCTGGCAGCTCTACCCGCTCGGGCTCTTGTTCGGACTCGGGTTCGACACGGCGTCGGAGGTCGCGCTGATGGCGATGACGGCGGGGGCGGCGGCCGGCAACCTGCCGATCCCAGCGGTGCTTTGCCTCCCGATCCTGTTCGCCGCGGGCATGTCGCTCATGGACACGACCGACGGCGTGCTGATGACCAAGGCGTACAACTGGGCGCTCACCAATCCCCTGCGCAAGATCTTCTACAACATCGTCACGACGGGACTGTCCGTGGTCGTAGCGCTGGTGATCGGTACGATCGAGCTCCTGCAGGTCCTGATCCGGCTCCTGGATCTCTCGTCGCCGTTCTTCGACTGGGTCGCAGCGCTCGATTTCGGCGTGCTGGGATACGTGGTGGTCGGCCTCTTCCTGCTCGCGTGGGGGGTCTCGGTCGCCGTGTGGAAGCTCGGCCGCGTCGAGGAGCGCTACGCGCCGGTCGGGGCGATGCACGCGCACGTCCACCGCCACCCCGACGGGACCGAGCACTCGCATCGCCATGTTCACTAGGGCGGTCGCGGCGGCGCTCGCCGCGCTCGCGATCGCATTGCCCGCACGCGCGGACACCGTCGCGAGCCTCCTCGGCAACTTCACGGTCAACCAGTTCGCGCAGGTGCGCGTCGAGGATCGCGCGATCGGCGTGCGCTACACGGTGGTGTTCGGGCAGCTGCCCGCGCTGCGCGAGCAGCATGCCGCGGACACCGACGGCGACGGCGTGACCACGCAGGCCGAGCGCGATGCGCACGCGGGACGGCTGGCACGCGAGTTCGCGGACCGCCTTGTCGTGACGGACGGCGGGCAGCCGGTGCCGCTGCGCGCCACGTCGTGGACGACCAGCCTGCCGGACGAGCAGGGCGGATTCTCCCTGCGCATCGACGTCGATCTCGCGGGCGCGCTTCCCGCGCGCGAGCAGCATGCCATCGCGTTCTCGAACGCCAACTTCGCGCGCCAGTTCGGATGGCAGGAGATCGTCGTCGTTCCTGCACCCGGGATCGCCGTGTACAACACGGACGCGTTCTCGACGTCGCTCACGTCCGGCCTCGCCGAATCGCCGCGCGAGATGCCCAACGCCGGCCCGCTCGCCGAGCGTGCGACGCACTTCGCGTCGCGCAAGGGGACGGTGCCCGCGGATTCCGTCGCGATCGCGCCGCGTCCCGGCACCGTCGTGAGCGCCGCGCCCGCAGAGGGCGGCGGCGGATGGCTCGCGGCCGGCACGCGCAGCATCGCCCAGCTGATCGCGGCACCCTCCCTCTCGCCTTCGCTGGCCGCGTGGGCGCTCCTGGCCGCGCTGTTCCTCGGCGCGCTGCATGCGTTCGCGCCGGGACACGGCAAGACCGTGGTCGGCGCGTACCTCGTGGGCTCGCGCGCGAGCGCGCGGCACGCGGCGTTCCTCGGGTTGACCGTCACGGTGACGCACACGCTCGGCGTGTTCGCGCTCGGGTTCGCAACGCTCTTCGCTTCCGCCTACATCGTGCCCGAGCGCATCTTTCCCGTGCTCGGATTGGCCTCCGGGATCATGGTGCTCACCATGGGCGTGATCCTCGCGGTGCAACGCTGGCCGTCCGCGCGCGATGCACTGCGAGGCCCGGCGCAGCAATTCAGGCCGGTCCCGATGCGCGGCAGCCACTTCGCGAGCCGGTTCGAGCCCGTGCAGGCCGCGGCAGGCTGGCACTCGCACGGCGGGACGTGGCACACGCATGCGCCGCCGCCGGATCGCGTCACTTGGCGCGGCCTCCTCGCGCTGGGCGTCTCGGGCGGTCTCGTGCCGTGTCCGTCGGCGATGGTCCTCCTGCTCGCCGCCATCGCCCTCGGCAGGACCGCCTTCGGGCTCGCGCTCGTCGTCGCCTTCAGCGCGGGTCTCGCGCTGACGCTCACCGCCATCGGCCTCGCGTTCGTGTACGCGCGAAGCCGCCTGCCTTCCGGCGCGCGCACGCCGCGCTGGGCGCGCGTGTTGCCGCTCGGGAGCGCGGCCGCCATCGCGCTCATCGGCGGGCTCCTGTGCCTCGCGGCAATGACGGGTGGTCCGATGCAAAACTTCTGATGGAGACGCACCCGCGCGGCGGGTGCGTCTTTGCTTTCAAGTACGATGCGTCGGTGCCTGTCGCCGCGATCCTGCACGACCAGATGACGTGGCGCCGCGTGCGTCTTGCATGCGGCCTCGTCATGTTCACCTACGTCGCGTTGCACTTCGCGATGCATGCGCTCGGCCTGTGGTCGTTCCAGGCGATGCAGCAGGGCACGTACGTTCACGACGCCGTCTGGCACTCACTGCCCGGCACCTGGCTCCTGTACGGCGCGTTCGCGATCCACTTCACGCTCGCGCTGTACGCGCTCTATGCGCGCAGGTCCTTCCGCATGGGCGCGAGCGAGCTCACGCGCCTCGCCCTGGGCTTCTCGATTGTGCCGCTCGTCGCAGGACACTTTGCGGGAGGACGCTACGCCTGGTCGACAGCGGGCATCGACCGTCGCTACGACGTGCTCCTCCCGCTCCTTTTCTCGACGGAGCCCGTGTATGGCTGGATGCAGGTGACCGCCATGCTGGTCACCTGGACGCACGGATGCCTCGGCATTCACTTCTGGCTGCGCGAGCGCACGTGGTATCCGCGCGCGGCGCCGATGCTGCTCGTGATCGCGATCATGTGGCCCACGCTCGCTCTGCTCGGACTCTTCGAAGGGACGCGCGAGATCCTCGCGCGCGCGCCGCCGGCCGCCGCGTACGGCGGCGCCTACGACGACGGCTATGGGTCGTCCGCGGCGGATTCCGATCTCGCCGCGAACACGCGTGAGGTCGTGCAGGGAATCTGGGGGGCGTACCTGCTGCTCCTCGCGGGCGTGTTGGGCGCGCGCGGCGTGCGCTCGCTCGTCGAGCGCCGGGGCGGCACCGTGCGCATCGCGTATCCGGGCGGCCGCGAGGTGCGTGTCCCGATCGGTTATCCCGTGCTGGAGGCGAGCCGCGCTGCGCGCATTCCGCACGCGTCGATCTGCGGCGGACGCGGACGCTGCACGACCTGCCGCGTGCGCGTGCTGCGCGGCGTCGAGTCTTTGCCGGCGCCAGGGGCCTCGGAGCAGGCCGCGCTCGACCGCCTGCGCGCCGGACCCAACGTACGCCTGGCCTGCCAGCTGCGCCCGCATGCCGACATCGCCGTGCTGCCGCTGTTGCCTCCCGACGTCACCGCTGACGATCCGCGCCGCACCCGCGAGTCCGCGAGCATGGAGCACTTCGTCGCCATCATGTTCGTCGACATCCGGCGCTCCACGGCGCTGTTCGAGAGGCGCCTGCCCTACGACGCGGTGTTCCTGCTCAATCACTACTTCGACGCCGTCGCGGGCGCCGTGGTCGACGCCGGCGGCATGCCGAGCCAGTTCATCGGCGATGGCCTGATGGCGATCTTCGGCATGCGCACCGATGCCCGCACGGCATGCCGCCAGGCACTGCATGCGGCGCGCCTCGTGGGCGAGCGCCTGGGCGAGATGAACCGCTCGCTGGCCGGCGATCTTGTCGAGCCGATCGAGGTCGGCGTTGGCCTGCACGCGGGCAATGCAATCCTCGGCGAGATCGGCTACCGCGAGCGCCACGTGATGACCGCCATCGGCGACGCAGTCCACGTCGCGTCGCGCCTGCAGGACGCATGCAAGGATTACGCGTGCGCGCTCGTCGTGTCGCAATCGATGGCCGACACCGCCGAGGTCGACCTCGCCATGCATCCGCAGCACGACATTCCGGTGCGCGGCCGCGCGGAGGGGATGCGCATCCGCGCGGTCCGGGACCTTGGGATGCTCTAGAAACGAGCGCGGCCCCGGGGGTCCGGGGCCGCAAGGTGCTCGTCAGGCCAGCGGTTACGGCGAGGCGCGCTTGATCGCGTTGTCGTCGTTCGGCGAGCCCTTGAGCGGCGCGCGCAGGTACGGGAACTCGTTGGCGAAGAACATCGCGCCAATGTACGCGCCGTCGGTGTACTTGAGCGATCCCGCGGGTGCGTCCGACGCCTTGCATCCCACCGCCGTGTTCACGCCCGCCACAGTGCACAGCACGCCCATGGCCACGCGAAGCTCGATGTCGACCACGTCGTCGCCGGGACGGCGTCCATTGGGAAAGCCCGCGTTGTCGCCGCCCAGCACGCCAAGCCGGTTCTGCGCAGCGCCCGGCGTGGGCGCGATCGCGGTGTTGAGCCGGACCTGCTCCGACACCACGACGCCGGCCGGCTTGTTGAGCCCCTCCACACCCGTGAGGAACGCGGCCACGAGATCGGTGCGCGGGTAGTTGGTGGGCGCCTTCACGCCTGCGCTGCCGAACAGCACTTCGAGAAGCGTCGGCAGCGTGGGGTTGGTGACGTAGTCGGCGAACTGCCCGTCGTCCTTGGGCTCGCTCGCGTTGAACCGGTTCTTGTCCTTGAGCCCGATGACGACTTCGTTGACGAGGGGCATGCCGAGCCGCGACACCTGCACCAAGCCGCCCGTCTGCGCCGTCGGATCGAGGCCGCTGCCCGGCGTCGCGCTCACCGTGCGCGTGGCGGGCACGCTGGCCGTCGTCCACGCGCCGACGATCGAACCCTTGCCTTCGGTGACGCACGCGATCGGCAGCTCCAGGATGAGCGAGGTGACGTTCTTGTCGGCGAGCGTGTCCATCGCGGCGAACTCCGCAAGCGGATTCAGCTCGACCGCCGGATACTTGATGTTGACGAGATCGAACGTCTCGCCCAGGTTAACCACGAACGGGTCCTTGCGCTGGCCGACGAAGACGCGGCCAGTGCCCGGGCAACCCGGCACCGCGATGTCGTAGATGTGCTTGTTGGCATAGGCCACGTAGTTGCCGATGGTCTTGGTGCCGATGTAATCGACGGGCTTGTCGAAGCTGGTGCCGCCCTGCGTGAGGTTCTGCACCGGCTGCGCGGCGCTGCCGCGGCGCGGGCCGCGGATGACGCCGAGCGTGTACTTCTCGTGCACGTTGAGCGCGGGCGAGTTGGGCGTGGCCACGTCGGCGCTGCCGTTCTGCACCAGCGGGATCGACACCATCTTGCCGCCGACGTTGAACTTGTTGTCGTCGTTGGTCGTCTGGAAGCGGAACTGGAACGTCAGGTTCTCGACGGCGCCGCCGTCGTTGGTGACGTGGATCTCGTACACCGCGTTCGGATCGAGCTTGAAGTAGTTGAACATGTCGTGCATCCAGCCCATGTTCCATTT
>CAZIZD010000109.1:0-12362 GCA_964543615.1 uncultured Alcaligenaceae bacterium
CGTCAATTCCCCATGATGCGCCTCGAACAGCGGGAAGAGCCCGCTTTCGACCGCGAGGCGCGCGATGCGGATCGTGTCCTCGGGTGCTGAGCCCCAGCCGAGCGGGCACGGCACGAGGATGTGGATGTAGCGCGCGCCGCGAATGCCCATTGCGTACGTGACCTTGGCCTCGAGGTCGCGCAGGTTCGACACGCTCGCCGTCGCGACGTACGGAATGCGATGCGCCATCGCGATGCGCGGGACGTTCTTGCCGGTGCCGAACACGTTGCCGGGGGTGGACCCCATGGCGGGCGTGGTCGCGGTTCGCGCGGCAGGCGGCGTGGCGCTGCTACGCTGCACGCCGGTGTTCATGTACGCCTCGTTGTCGTAGCAGATGTAGAGGACGTCGTCGTTGCGCTCGAACATGCCCGACAGGCAGCCGAAGCCGATGTCGGTGGTGCCGCCGTCGCCGCCCTGCGCGATCACGCGCACGTCGTGGCGTCCTAGCGCGCGCTGCGCGGAGGCCACACCCGAGGCCACCGCCGCCGCGTTGCCGAACAGCGAGTGGATCCACGGCACCTGCCACGACGTCTCGGGATAGGGTGTGGAGAACACCTCGAGACATCCGGTCGCGTTCACCGCGATGAGCTGGTTGTTGGTGGCGCGCATCGCGGCATCGATGGCGTAGCGCGCCCCAAGCGCCTCGCCGCAACCCTGGCATGCGCGATGCCCCGAGTTGAGCGAGTTGGTGCGCGTCGCATCCGCCTGCACGGACCGCTGGTCCGGGGCGAGCAGGCGGTTGCCCACCGTGAACGTGCCGGTCTGGTAGAACTTGACGGGTTGGGTCGTGTTCATGGAATCCTGGAGCCCACCGTGCCGAGATGCCGCAGCAGCGCCTCCGCCGTCGGTCCGGTACGGCGAATACGGCCTTCGCGCTCGATCTCGGAGCTCACGAGCTCGGCGTCCAGGTCGAGGAACGTCACCTGCTCGAGCTCGTCGCGCATCGCATCGTCGAACAGCTTGTGCAGCGAGGCGCGGGTGATCGAGCGTCCGCCGAGCCCCGCGATCACCGTGTAGCCCGCGAGCGCGATACCCGAGAGCGATTTGCGCACGCCGTCGGACACGATGCCGCCCAGCCCCACGGCGAGGCACTTCTCGAGCACGACCACGCGCTTGGCATCGCGCAACGCGTGCCTCAGCACGGCGAGCGGGAACGGCCGGAAGGCACAGATCGACACGGACCCGATCGACGCGCCTTCGGCACGCATCTCGTCGACCACTTCCTGGATCGTGCCGTTGACCGAGCCGAGCGCGACGACGATGGTTTCGGCGCCATCGGTCCGGTATTCGCGGATGAGCCCCCCGGAGCGGCGCCCGAAGCGCGACTCGAACTCGTCGGCGAGCTTGGGGATGAGCGTGAGTGCGCGCAGCTGCTTGTGGTGCGAGAGGTAGCGCACCTCGGTGAAGGCTTCGGGCCCGACCATCGCGCCGATGCTCACCGGCTCCCGAGGATCGAGCATCTGCCGCGGCTCGAACGGCGGCAGGAAGGCGTCCACCTCGGCCTGCGACGGGACGTCCACCCGGTCGTAGGCGTGCGTGAGGATGAACCCGTCCATGCACACCATCACCGGGCACGAGAGCTCCTCGGCGAGCCTGAAGGCCTGGATGTGCAGGTCGAGCGCCTCCTGGTTGGTCTCGGCGTAGAGCTGGATCCAGCCCGCGTCGCGCATCGACATGCTGTCCGAGTGGTCGTTCCAGATGTTGATGGGCGCGCCGATGGCGCGGTTGCCGATGGTCATCACGATCGGCAGGCCGAGGCCGGCCGCGTTGTAGACCGCCTCCGCCATGAAGAGAAGCCCCTGGCTGCTCGTGGCCGTGTATGTGCGCACGCCCGACGCCGATGCGCCGATCGCCACCGACAGCGCGGCGAACTCCGACTCGACGTTGATGAACTCGCAACCCGCGAGCTCGCCCGTCTTCACGAGCTCGCCCAGTCCCTCGACGATGTGCGTCTGCGGCGTGATCGGATACGCGCAGATCACCTGCGGGCGGCACAGCGCCACGGCTTCCGCTATCGCGTGCGAGCCCTCCGCCTGCTTAAGCATGTGTCACCTCCGCCGCCGTGCGCGCGAGCTCGAACGCGGCGTTGGCCGCCGCCACGTTGCGGCGCGCGATCTCCGCCGGGAACTTCTCCTCGATGGCGCGCACGAGCGAGGCGAGGCCGATCACCCCCGTGAGCGCCGCGAAGCCGCCGAGCAGCGGCACGTTGGGCACCGCACGGCCGACGTTCTTGCGCGCAAGCTCGGTGGCGGGCAGCGTGTACACCCGGAACGCGCGCGGCGCGTGCACCAATCCCGCGAGGCCCAGCTCATCCACGGTGCGCGCGCTGTTGACCAGGACGAGCCCGCCGGCCAGGACGCCGTTGAAGAGATCGACCTGGTGCAGCAGGGTCGGATCCTGCACGATGAGCGCATCGGGCTCGAGCACCGGCTCGCGCAGGCGGATCTCCTTGTCGTCGATGCGGCAGAAGGCCATGACCGGCGCCCCCATGCGCTCCGAGCCGAAACTCGGGAACGCCTGCGCGTAGCGGCCTTCGTGGAACGCAGCGACCGAGAGGAGCTCGGCGCCTGACACCACGCCCTGCCCGCCTCGACCATGGATGCGAATCTGGAACATCTCCCCCGGCACCCCAAAAGCACGCTCGCGCGCCCATCGCGCGGCACGAGGCATTCTGCGGCCGCACCTCCGCGGGAGGTCTTGATGCAGGTCAACACCGGGGACGTCCCCCGGGCCCATCGTTGCGGCGCGCAATGCGGGGCAGGCACGGGCCGCGATCTGCCGCGCGCCGGCGATGCTAGTATTCCCGACGATCGTCACCAACGCCTCGCGGCAAAGGCCTTGCACCCTTCATGAAGCTCGCCAAATTCGTCAAGTTCAGGGAAGAGAAGTTCGGCGGCGTGCTGTTCGAGACGCGCTCCGAGAAAGTGTTCACGCTCAATCCCACCGCCACCGCCGTCGTGCGCGAGATATCCGCCGGCGCCACCGAGGCGGACCTCGCCGACCGGGTCAAGGCGCACTTCGAGGGCGATGGAGCTGCCATCGAAAGCGAGGTGGCGGCCTTCCTCGCCGACCTGCGCGCCAAGGGCCTGGTCGAAGGCTGAGGGTCCCGGTCACATGGCTCAGGCTCTGGGGCCCGCGCACGCGGAGCCCGAATCGCAGCATCTGGGGGCGCCACTGTACGTCGCCTGGCAGATCACCAACGAGTGCAACCTCGCGTGCATGCACTGCATCGAGGAGAGCGGGCCCGGCAAGAAGTTCAAGGACGAGCTCGACCGCGACCAGGTGTTCGCAGTCCTCGAGCAGATGATGGCGCTCGAGGTGCCGTACCTCTCGTTCTCCGGAGGCGAGCCGATGATGCATCCCCATTTCTATGAAATGGTGGATTACGTCTGCTCGCGCGGCAGCCAGCTCAAGATCGAGACCAACGGCCACCTCCTCACCGCGGAGAATGCCGCGCGCCTGCGCGAGCTCGGGGTCAAGGCGGTGCAGGTGAGCCTCGACGGGGCGACGCGTCCCTCGTTCAACAAGATCCGCGTCCTGGGCGAGCTCGACCGGGTGATCGAGGGCATCCGCCACCTGCGCGACGCGGGCGTGCCGATCGAGATCAATTTCTCGCCCACGCGCTTCAACATCCACGAGATCGGCGACGTCGTGGACATGGCCCACGACCTGGGCGCCTACAGTTTCTACACCGGCCGCACGATGTACACCGGCAATGCCGTCAAGGCCTGGCGCCACCTCGAGGTGCCCGACGCCGACTACGAGGTCTTCTTCGACACGCTGCGCGCCAAGGCGGTGGAGTACAAGGGTCGCATGCGCGTGTACTTCCACGAGGCGGGCCTGCTGGAGGAACTGCGCTATCGCCTCGAGGAGCCGGCCGCGCTTTTCATCATCCTGCCCAACGGGCTCGTGAAGCTCATCAACGCGCTGCCCTTCATCTGCGGCGACCTGCGCACCCAGACCATCGGCGAGGTGTGGGGCAATTTCCAGCGCGCGTGGCGTGACCCGCGCGTGGCGGAGTTCGTCGACGACCTGGCCCGCGACCCGGGCCGCACGCGCGCGCTGCACGAATGGGTGAAACTGTAATCGCGCCTCCGCACGCGCGCACGCCCGGCCAGCGCCTGTGGCGCGTCGTGTCGATGGTGCGCTACCGCTTCTTCCTCTACGCCGGACTCCTGCCCTATCTCCTGGGCGCCGCCTGGGCGTGGGCCGTCGCGGGCACGTTCGACCCCGCCATCTTCTGGAGCGGGCTGTCCGGCATCGTGCTCGCCGTCATCGGCGTCGAATCCTTCAACGAGTACTTCGACGCGCGCATGGGCACCGACCGCGTGTTCAATCCAGCCGACCTGCCCGAGATCTCCGACGCCGTCTTCTGGTGCGGCGTGGTCGCCTTCGCGGCCGCGCTCGGGGTCGGCATCTGGCTCGCGATGCACGTCGGCTGGCCGGTGATCGTCTTCGCCTTCCTGGGCGGCATGGCCGCGATCTTCTACGAAGCCCCGCCCATCCGCTGGTGCTATCGCGGCCTGGGCGAGACCGTGATTGCGCTGTCCTACGGCCCGTGGATGGTGCTGGGCAGCCTCTACCTGCACACGCGCCAGCTCTCGTGGGAGGCCTTCGCGGCGTCGCTGGTCCCGGGACTCCTCATCATGTCGCTCGCGGTCGTCAATGCGATCCCCGACTATCACCAGGATCTTCTGGTCGGCAAGCGCAACCTCGTGGTCCGCCTCGGCCGCGCGGGCGGCGTGGTGCTCTACCTGTCGCTCGCGGCAGGCGGTCTTGCCGTCGCGGTGATCGGCACGCTGGCCGGCTGGTTCCCCGTGACGTGCCTCGCTGCCGTGCTCGCCGTCCCCTTGCTCGTCGCGAGTGCGCTGCGCGCGCGCGGGACGTACACGACGCCGCGGGCCTTCGTGCCCGCGATCCGCGCCGTGGTCGCCTGCTACGCCGCCGGCGTGCTCTTGTTCTCGCTCGGGGTGGTGGCGTCCCGCTTGGTCCGATGAAGCTTCGCATCGACGCCTTCGGCGCGCCGATCTTCGTTTCGTGGCAGCTCACGCGCGACTGCGACCTCGCTTGCCTGCACTGCTGCACCGAGTCCGCACCCGGCAAGCGTTTGCCCGACGAGCTCGACGCGGGCGAGGCAATGGACGTCGCACGCCAGATCGTCGGAGCCGGCGTCCCCTACGTCATGCTCTGCGGCGGCGAGCCGACGCTCGTCCCCCACTTCTGGGACGTCGCCGAGACGCTGGGCAACGCCGGCATCGACCTCAAGATCGAGACCAATGGACAGCGCTTCGACGGCGCCATGGCGCGACGCCTCGCGGGCCTCCCCATCCGTTCGGTGCAAATCAGCCTCGACGGGGATACGGAAGAGACCTATGCCCGGCAGCGGCCGGGGGGCTCGCTCGCCAAGGTGCACGCGGCGTGCCGGGCCGTGCGCGACGCCGGCCTGCCGCTCGAGGTGACCTTCGCGCCGACGCGCATCAACATTCACGAGGCCGGCGCCGTGATTGCTCGCGCCCGCCAACTGGGTGCATTCCGCTTCAACTCCGGGCAACTCATGCGCCTCGGGACGGCGGCAAGACTTTGGCACAAGGTTGAGCCATCGCAAGAACAGTACGACAAGTTCCGCGACACGCTCGATCGCGCCTCCTCCGCCGTTGATGACCCCATGGAATTGTGCTACGTTCCTTGGAGCATCGAAGAAGGGTTGCGTGCAGCGCTCGAGGAGCCTCCCGCGACGTTACTGATCCTTCCCAACGGATGGGTCAAGGTGGCGGCGGCACTTCCCGCGATCTGCGCGGATCTTCGGCGCACGACGCTTGCGTCGGCGTGGGATCGGTACCGCGAAGCCTGGCGAGACCGTACAACGCACGACGCACTGCGAAGGGCGATCGAGGACGGTTCGACTCACGCGCATGCGAACCGCTGGGAGCTGGTGCCGGCGGCCCGTTAGAGCAGTTATCTGCAGTCACCTGCAGCAACGAAGAGGGAGACAGGATGAAAGAATCGATTGTCACGTCCCAGACCAAGGCCGCCGCGCAGCCCGCCAAGCAGCAGCAACCCGCGGTCAAGCAAAAGTGGCAGACGCCCAAGCTCGAGGACGTTTCCGAGCAGGTGATGGCGCAGCCGTACATCCGCTTCACCTGATATAGCCGTCGTTTCCGCAATGCCGGGGCGCTCCGTATTCGAGTACGAAGCGCCCCTTTTCTTTGCCTGGCAGCTCACCAACCGGTGCAGCGCGCGCTGCCTCGCTTGCTGCGAGGAATCGGGTCCCGACAAGGCCTGGCGCGACGAGCTGACGCGTGACGAGGCGCTTCGCGTCACGGACCAGATCGTCGAGCTGGGCATTCCCTACGTGGCATTCGGCGGCGGCGAGCCGCTGTCCGTGCCGCACGCGTACGAGATCTTCGATCGCCTGCACGCGGCCGGCACCGCGATCAAGCTCGAGACCGACGCAAGCCGCATCGACGAAGCGGCGGCCGACCGCATCGCCGGTCTTGCCATGGAGTGCGTCCAGATTTCCGTCGACGGCGCCACGGCGGCCACGCACGAGCGCGTGCGGCCCGGGTCGAGCTTCCGCGACACCGTCGCCGCGATCGAGCGCCTGGTCGCGCGCGGCATCGCGCCGCAGTTCGTGTTCGTCCCCACGCGCCTCAACGTCCACGAGATCGTGCCCGCATACGACCTTGCCGTGTCGATCGGCTGCAGTGCCTTCGTCACGGGACCGATGATGCGCATTGGCCGCGCCGCGCTCGCATGGGACGCGATCGGCGTGGCCGACGACGCCTGGCACGCCGCCGCGGAATCCCTGCGGACGCACGCGCAGGCCACGGGCAACGCCATCGACCTGTCGATCTATCCCTGGGACATCGTCACCGAGATGGAGACGCGCCTCGAATCCCCCCAGGCGATGGTGCTCATGGTCCCCAACGGCAAGGTGAAGCTCCTGAACGCGCTTCCGTTCGCGCCGGGCGACCTCCGCCGGCAATCGCTCGCCGACGCATGGCTCGCGTACCGGGAAGCGTGGCGCGCCCCCGCGGTGCGGGAGTTCGTGACGCGCTGCCGCAACGAGCCCGCGCTCCTGCGCCACGCCAACGAGACGTGGCCGGTCTTGACCCCGATCAAGAGCTAGATTTCATCGCGGGCTCACGATGCGCCGATGAGCGCCGCAACCTGCGCCGTGGCCCCGCCTCCCGAACTCGGGCTTCCCGAGCAGCGACATATGATCGAAGCGCTGCGCCGCACGATCGCGGCCACGCAGTCGATCGAGACGCACATCTCGCACGTCCTCCTGACCGGCGGCACCGCGTACAAGGTGAAGAAGGCCGTCACCCTGCCCTTCCTCGACTTCCATACGCTCGCCTCACGGCGTCGCTATTGTGAGAAGGAACTGCGGATCAATCGCGCGTTCGCACCCGAGCTCTACCTCGACGTGGTGCCCATCACCGGCACGACGGACACGCCCCGCCTGGGCGGCGAAGGCCCGGTCCTCGACTACGCGCTGCGCATGCGCGAGTTCCCGCAGGACGCGCTCGCGAGCCACGCGCTCACGCACGGCGCGATCGGCGCGCAATGGGTGGACGACCTCGCGCAGGGCGTGGCCGACGTCCACCTCCGTGCGGCGGTGCACGTCGAGCGCGGCGACCCGCGCGGCATCCTCGCCTACGCCCTGCGCAACGTCGAGCTCATCGAGCGGACCCTCCCCGGCGAACGCCTGCAAGCGCTTGCGGAGTGGACGCGCACGTTTCATGCCGCGATCGAGGGCGTGCTCGCGCGCAGGAGGAGCGCGGGCTTCGTGCGCGCCTGCCACGGCGACCTCCACCTCGGGAACATCGCGACCGTCGACGGCGTGCCGCGCGCTTTCGACGCGATCGAGTTCGACGACGATCTTCGCCTCATCGACGTGATGAGCGACGTCGCATTCCTGGTCATGGACTTCCGCCATCGCGGCCGCGCCGACCTGGGCAGCCGCTTCCTCGACCGCTACCTCGCGATCACCGGCGACTACGACGGGCTCGCCGTCTTCCGCTTCTACGCGGTCTATCGCGCGCTGGTGCGCGCGATGGTCGCGTGCGAGCGTGCCCGCCAGGGCAACGACGCGCAATCCGCCCTCGCGGAAGCCGGGCAGTACGTCGACCTCGCCTCCCAGCTCGCCGCGCCGCCGCCGCCGGCGCTGGTCGTCACGCACGGATTCTCGGGATCGGGCAAGACCACCGGCTCGCAGCCGATGCTCGAACGCATGGGCGCGATCAGGATCCGCACCGACGTCGAGCGCAAGCGCCTCCATGGCATGGCGGCCACGGCGCGCCGCGCCGACGACGCGCTCTACAGGGACGACGTGACCCGCGCGGTCTATGCGCGCGCGCGCGATCTTGCGCGCGCGGTGCTCACGGCCGGCTTTCCGGCCATCGTCGACGGCACGTTCCTGCGCCGCTGGCAGCGCGACCTCTTCGCAGCCCTGGCGGACGAAGCGGGTGCGGCCTTCGCGATCGCGTCTTTCGAGTGCGACGAGGCGGTCCTGCGCGAGCGCGTCGCGGCCCGTGCGGCCCGCGGCGACGACGCGTCCGACGCCGGCATCGCGGTGCTCGAGGCGCAGCTGCGAAATCACGATCCGCTCGCTGCGGACGAGCGCCCGCGCGTCATCCGCCCCGGCTAGCCCCACGCGCAGCTCGCCATGGGTCCGTTCGCGCTGACGCTGCTCCTGGCCGCGGCCCTCGCGGCGTTCCTCGCGCTCGCATGGCGCAAGCTCGCCATCCTGCGGCACTTGGCACCCGACGCGCGGCTCGATCATCCCTGGCAGCGTGCGCGCAGCGTGCTCGTCAACGGCTTCCTGCAATCGCGCATGATCCGGCGCGAGTGGAAGCCGGGCGTGATGCATGCCGCGATCTTCCTGGGCTTTCTCACGCTGCTCGTTCGCAAGGTCGAGCTCCTTGCCATCGGCTACGACGCGAGCGCCACCCTGCCCGGAACGCTCGGCGGCGTCTTTGCCGCGCTGAAGGACGTCGTCGAGATCGCGGTGCTCGCCGCTTGCGGCTATGCGCTGTACCGGCGCCTCGTGCAGAAGCCCGCGAGGCTCGAGCACAACCGGGAGGCGATCCTGGTGCTGGGCCTGATCGTCGCGATCATGGTCACGGATTACGCGTTCGACGCGTTCCGCTTCGCGCTCTTCTCGCACGCAGATCCCGCGCTGGCGCACGAGCGCGCCTATGCGGTCTTCGGCAGTGCGCTAGCCTCGGCCGTCTCGGGCCTCCCCGAGCCGTGGCTGCTTGCTGGGTATCACGCCTCGTACTGGCTGCAGATCGCGGTGGTCCTCTTCTTCCTCGTGATCATCCCGCTGGGCGAGCACTTCCACATCGTCACGGCGCTGCCCGCACTCTTCTTCCGGCGCGGGGGACCCGCCAACGCGGTGCCCTACATCGACGTCGAGAAGGCGATGGAGCAGGAGGACGTGCACCTCGGGGCGCGCACCGCGCGCGACCTCACCTGGAAGGAAGGCCTCGACGTCTTCACCTGCACCGAGTGCGGGCGCTGCAAGGATGCGTGCCCCGCGTTCCGCGCCGGCATGCCGCTGTCGCAGAAAGGCGTGAACGACGCGGTCAAGCACCATCTCGTCGCCGCGCGCGAGGCCATCGAGAACGGCGCCGAGCTGCCGGCGCTCGTCCCGGACATCGTGAGCGATGCCACGCTGTGGTCGTGCACCACCTGCGGGTACTGCGAAGCGGCGTGCCCGATCGAGCTCGAGCACCTGCCGCGCTTCATGCGCATGCGCCAGCACCGCGTCATGATCGAGGGCGCGTTCCCGCGCGAGTTGCGCGCCGTGTTCAACGCGTACGAGGTCCAGGGCAATCCGTGGGGCCTGCCTGCGGATACGCGAGGCGATTGGGCGGCGGCCGCGGGCGTGCCGGTCGCAAGCTCGGCGGCGGATGTCGAGCAGGCCGACTACCTCTTCTACGTGGGCTCCGCGCAATCGTTCGACCCGCGCGGACAGAAGATCGCCGCGGCCTTCGCGCGCATCGCGCGCGCCGCGGGCGTGCGTATCGTGGTGCTCGGCGCGCGCGAGGGCTCCACCGGCGAATGCGTGCGCCGCTGCGGCAACGAGGTCCTGTTCCAGGCGCTCGCCACCACGCTCATCGAAACGTTCCGCGAGTTCGGCGTGCACCGGGTGGTGACCTGCGATCCGCACGCCTTCAACACGCTGCGCAACGAGTATCCGGCGCTGGGCGCGCGCCTCGAAGTGGTGCATCACACCGAACTGATCGCGCAGCTCCTGCGCGAAGGACGCCTGCGCGTGCGTCCGCAGGCGGTCCGCACGATCTATCACGAGCCCTGCTACCTCGCCCGCCACAACGGCGTGTACGAGGCGCCGAGGGACGTCCTGCGCGCCGTCCTCGCGCAGCCCCCGCTCGAGTTTCCCCTGCACCGGGAGAAGGCGATGTGCTGCGGCGCCGGTGGGGGACGGATGTGGATGGAGGAAGCCGGCACGCGCCCCAACATGCTGCGTCTCGCCGAGGCGTTGCCGCTCGCGCCCGAGGTCATCGCGACGGGATGCCCGTATTGCGCGCTCATGCTGACCGACGCGACCAAGGCGATGAGCGGGGCCGGGAATGTGGGCGTCCGCGACATCGCGGAAATCGTCGCCGACGCGATCGAGCCGCCGCAGTAGGACAAACGCCGATTACGGCTTATGCTCGCGATGGATACATTCCACCGCGAATGACGCAATCTTCCCGCTCCGCGCGGCCGCCGGCCCCGCCCCTCAGTGACCTCGACACGTACCTCCTGCGGGAAGGGACGCATCGGCGCCTGTACGACCGCCTGGGCGCGCACTCCGAGGGCACCGGCACCCGCTTCGCCGTATGGGCGCCCAACGCCCGCAGCGTCACGGTGATCGGCGACTGGAACGGCTGGGACGCGAGCGTGCACCCACTCGCGCCGCGCGGCGACGGCTCGGGTGTGTGGGAAGGCCGCGTCGACGGCGTGCGCGCGGGACATCGCTACAAGTACCGCGTCGTCGGTCGCGACGGACGGGCCACGGACAAGGCCGATCCCTTCGCCTTCGCAAGCGAGGTCCCGCCGCAGACCGCTTCGGTCGTCGCGTCGCTCGACTACGCCTGGAACGACGGCGCATGGATGAAACGGCGAGGGCGCGCCAACGCGCTCGATGCACCCATCTCCATCTACGAGGTGCACCTGGGCTCGTGGCGGCGCGATCCGTCGGCGCCGGAGCGCATCCTGAGCTTCGGCGAGATCGCCGATCCGCTCGCCGAGTATGCGGCGGAGATGGGATTCACGCACGTGGAGCTCATGCCGATCACCGAGCATCCGTTCTACGGATCTTGGGGCTACCAGACCACCGGCTACTTCGCGCCGAGCGCGCGGTACGGAACCCCGCGCGACCTCATGGCCTTCGTGGATCGCCTGCACGCGCGCGGCCTGGGCGTGATCCTCGACTGGGTGCCGTCGCACTTCCCCAACGACGCGCACGGGCTCGCGCACTTCGACGGGACGCATCTGTTCGAGCACGCCGACCCGCGCCAGGGATTCCATCCCGAATGGCGCAGCTGCATCTTCAACTACGGGCGCAACGAGGTGCGCGCGTTCCTGGTGTCGAGCGCCATGTTCTGGCTCGACCGCTATCACATCGACGGCCTGCGCGTCGACGCCGTCGCGTCGATGCTCTACCTCGATTACGCGCGGAGCGCAGGCGACTGGATTCCCAACCGGCACGGCGGGCGCGAGAACCTCGAGGCGGTCGGGTTCCTGCGCGAGCTCAATGCCGCGGTCGAAACGGCCCACCCGGACGCGCTCATGATCGCGGAGGAGTCCACCGCGTGGCCGAAGGTGTCGCGCCCCACCGCGGATGGCGGGCTCGGCTTCGACCTCAAGTGGAACATGGGCTGGATGAACGACACGCTCGCCTACTTCCGCCGCGATCCCGCGTACCGACGATGGCACCAGGACCAGATCCGCTTCTCGGTGTGGTACGCATGGAGCGAGAACTTCGTGCTGCCCCTGTCGCACGACGAGGTCGTATACGGCAAGGGATCGCTCGTGCGCAAGATGCCCGGGGACGAATGGCAGCGGTTCGCCAACCTGCGCCTCCTGTTCGGCTACATGTGGGGACATCCGGGCAAGAAGCTGCTGTTCATGGGCAGCGAGTTCGCGCAGTGGCGGGAATGGAATCACGACACGAGCCTCGACTGGCACCTCGTCGACCAGCCCGCGAACCGGGGCGTGCAGGCATGGCTGCGCGACCTCAATCGACTTCTCGCCGCCGAGGCCGCGCTGCATGCGGTCGACTTCGAATCCGCCGGATTTGCGTGGAT
>CAZIZD010000110.1:0-12286 GCA_964543615.1 uncultured Alcaligenaceae bacterium
CCTTGAGCACATCGTAGGGCAGCTTGAGGACGTGCGGTCCGATGGTGTGCGAATTCGGAATGCCCATTACCACGGTGTAACCGTCGGGAGGGCTCTTGGCGACGAAGTCGGCGGCGATCGACGCGCTCGCGCCCAGCTTGTTCTCGACGACGACGGGCTGGCCCCACATCTCCTGCAACTTCTGCGCGATCACGCGCGAGAACGTGTCCACGCCTCCCCCTGGCGCAGACCCCACGAGGATCCGCACGGCTTTCGTCGGAAATTCTTGCGCTCGTGCGGGCGCCATGAAGACGGTGCAGGCGGCGACGAGGACGGAAAGCACGAGCCATAGAGGCAACTGCGAGCCTCCGCGAGAAGGGTGGGGCGCCGCTTGAAATGGCTTCATGGATGACCTCGGATTCGGTTAGGGGACCGCGGACAATCGCTAACTGTCGGCGGTAATTCCTACTTCCTTGATGATCTGGGCGTAGAGTTGCGATTGGGCAGCGATGAAGGCCGCGAACGCTTCGGGGGTTCCCGGCGCGGGAATGGCGCCGCCGTCGATGATGGTCTTCTGCAGTTCCGGGGTCCCGATCGCCTTGACCGCGGCCGCGTTCAGCGTCGCCAGGATGCCCTTGGGCACTGCCGCCGGCGCGAAGAGGCCGAACCAGTTGTCGAGCTCATAGCTCGCGAGCGCCGGCGTTTCCGACAGCGTTGGAACATCGGGTAGAGCGGGTACCCTCGCCTTCGATGTGACCGCGACGGGCCGCAACCTTCCTGCCTTGATAAGTGGCATCGCCGCTGCGACGCTCATGTATCCCATCGCAATCTGGCCACCGATGATGTCGGCGATCTGTGGAGCTGCGCCCTTGTACGGAATGTGGAGGATCTTGACCCCTGCGTATTTGTTGAAGAGCTCGCCCTCGAGATGCTGGATGTTGCCGACGCCACTGGATCCGAAGGTGAGCTCTCCGGGCTTCGCCTTCGCCGCGGCGATGATGTCGGCCACCGTGCGTAGTGGCGAGTTCCCGCCCACGACCAGGACGTTGGGTGCCTTGGAGCACAGGGTGATCGGCGCGAGGTCCCTGAAAGGGTCGTAGGCCATCTGCTTCATGAGATGCGGCGCGATGGCGATTTCTCCGGGGCCGTTCATCATGATCGTGTAGCCATCCGGGGCGGCGGCGGCGCCGGCGGCGGCACCGATCGTCCCGTTGGCCCCGGGCCGGTTCTCGACCACGATCGGCTGCCCGAGGGTCGCGGACATCGCCTCGGCCATTGCACGGGCGAGGATGTCCACGCCGCCTCCGGGCGGATGTGGGGCAATGAGCCGTATCGGCCGGCTCGGGTACTTGTCCTGCGCCCATGCCGGCATGCCCATCGAGGACAGGCCACCTGCCGCCATCCACGCTCGAAGCCACTCGCGACGACTCTTCATGCATTCCTCCGTTCCGGCCTGTTGTCGGCCGATGTCTTCGATTGACGGCGTGCGCGGCGCGCCCATCGTGCCCTTGTCACTACGCAATGCGTTGTTCCACCGTCCGGACGTCGATCAGGTTTCGGCCGCCAGCCGCGCCTTCATCACTTCGAGGATGCCGCCTTCCTCGATGATGCGGCGGATGAGCGGGCTGTACGGCTCGAGGGCCATCGTCGTGCCTCGCGTCACGTTGCGCAGCGTAGGGACGTCGAGATCGATCCGGAGCTCTTCGCCGTCGTTCACGAACTGCCGGATGCCCGGCACCTGGAACACGTGAAAGCCGATCGCCACGGCATTGCGAAAGAAGAGCCGCGCCACCGATTCCGCGATCACGGCCCGGAATCCCAGCGTGTAAAGCGCCTTGTTCGCCGGTTCACGATGGGAGCCGAGCCCGAAGTTTCGGCCCGCGACGAGGATGTCGCCCTCGCGGACCTGCGTGGAGAGATCGGCGCGAACGGCCTGGAACGCGTGACGCTTGACCTCTTCCTCTTCCATCGCGTCGCCAAGCCCGAACGAGATCGTGTTACCGGGCGCGATGATGTCCGTGTCGATGTTGTCGCCGAACACGAAGGCTCGGCCCTGGATCTGTCGTTGGGTGTTCCTCATGGCGTGGCGACCTCCCGGGGATCGCAGATCTCGCCGGCGATGGCCGAAGCTGCCACCGTGGCCGGACCTGCGAGGTAGATGTCCGCGTTGCCGCTGCCCATGCGGCCCTTGTGATTTCGCGTGGTCGACGTCAAGCAAACGTCCCCGTCCGTCAGCGTGCCTTGCATGCCGAGGCACAAGTGACAGCCGGGCGAGATGACCATCACTCCTGCGTCGAGAAGCGTGTCGAAGTACCCGCGCCTCTGTGCCTCGCGGTACACGCCCCACGAATTGGGCTGCACGATGAAGCGCGTCTTGGGGTGCACCCGACGTCCCTTGACGACCCGTGCGACGGCCGCGATGTCGTCCACGTTGCCGTTGGCGCACGAGCCGACCATCGCCTGGTCGATCCGCGTGCCGGCAACCGCCGACACCGGGACCACGTTCTCGAAGGTGTGAGGCTTCGCGACCTGCGGAACGAGCTGGTCGAGGTCGATTTCCACGACTTGTTCGTAAGCCGCGTCGGGGTCCGCGGTCACCGGGCGCGACCACGGAAGCTGCTCGCGCATCCGCTTGCGCGAAGCGAGGAAGGCGGCCGTCTTGTCGTCGTACTCGAACAGTCCGAACTTGCCGCCGAGCTCCACCGCGTGGGATGCCAACGTGATCCGGCCGTCGATGTCGAGCCGGCGCGCGCCGTCCCCCCTGAACTCGATCGCACGATAGAGCGCGAACGCCGTGGTGTAACGGCCGGCGAGCCACAGCGCGACATCCTTGGCGGATACCCCCGGCTGCAATTCGCCGTGCATCACGACCGCGATCGTCGCGGGCACCTTGAACCAGAGCTCGCCGAACACCAGCCCATAGGCGAGCTCGTGCTCGCCCATGCCGGTGCCGCAGCAGTTGAGCGCACCCCATGCGCAGGAGTGCGAGTCGGAGCCGAGCGCGAGCTCGCCCGGGAGCACATAGTCCTCGATCGCCACGCGGTGCACGACGCTGGGCAACGCGTCGTCGAAGTGCTTGAGGCCATAAGCGGCCGCCACTTCGCGGATCTTGCGTTGACGCAGGGCCTGGCTCTCGTTGATGACGGGTTGGAAGTGGTCCAGGACGACGTGGAAGCGATCGAGGTCCCAGATTCGCGGGAGGCCGGCCTTGAATCCCGCCGCAACCACGACGGAGTGGATGCGGTAGAACTCCTCATGGGCGATCACGCGGTCGAGCTTGCAGTCGACGTACTGGCCGGGATGGACGGACGCAAGGCCCGCGGCCCGCGCCATCACCTTTTCGACGATCGTCATGCCCATGGATTCGTTTGCCTGTTCATGTGTTGGAGGTCACCTGATATCGACCCGGTACCTGGCGAGCTTCTGCTCGTCGAGGACGACGCCCAGTCCGGGGCCCCCGGGCACGCGCACTCTGCCTTGCACGGCGCGCACGGGCTGCTGGACGACGTCGTCCCCCAGCATGTCGTCGGCGCCGGTCTGGAAGTCCCCGACCAGGAGCTCTCCCGGCCAAGCCGCAGCCAGGTGTGCGACAGCAGCCACGTTCACGCTCGTCGATGGATGGTTTCCCGGAAAGATGCCGATTCCCACGGCCTCCGCGATCTGCCAGAGCCTGCGGATCGTGTGAATTCCGCCGTTCTTGCCCGACTTGGTCTGGATGACGCGCGCCGCTTCTCGCCTCGAGATCTCAATCAGCGACTGCGGCGTGGTCAGGGACTCGTCGGCGGAGATGGCGATTCGCACCGACTTCGCCAGCGCCGCCATGCCGTCCAGATCCCAGGCAGGGAGCGGCTGCTCGACGATGTCGAGGTCGTAGGCCTCGAGCTTCGCGAGCAGGCGCAACGCATCTCCGTAATTCATGCCGCCGTTGGCGTCGGCTCGCAGCACGACACGGTCGCCAAAATGCCGGCGCAATGCGGCAATGCCCGCGATATCTGCGGCGGCGTCCATGCCGATCTTCACGCGAATATGCCGGTATCCACGCTCGTAGGCCGCCTGGGCCGCATCGACCATGCGCCCGTCGTCGCCGGTGATGCCGAGCGCGAGGCCGACCGCGATGTCTTCACGGCAGCGGCCTCCGAGCAGTGTGTAGGCCGGCACACCGAGGGTACGCGCCGCAACGTCGTAGAGCGCGTCTCCCACTGCCGCTTGCACATAGAGGCTGCCCGCGAGCCGGGCCTCGATGTCAGCGACGAGGGACGCGATGTCCACCGCGGACCGGCCGACGAGCGCGGGCGCCGCGTAGTCCCGGACCTTCGAGTGGAGGCTCGCGAGGGACTCGCCGCTGCCTTGGCGGCGCCATGCCTGCGTCTCTCCAATCCCGACGTGGCCGTCTTCGGTGGTGATCCGGACGATGAGCACCTCGACGTGGTCGCGCGTCGGCTGGTGCGGCGCTGCCATCGTGAACGAACGAGCAAACGGCACACGCAGCGGTATTGCCTCGATCGAACGGATGGTCGCTGCCTTGTCCATGCTCCTGCTTCCCTCCTCGAAGCCGTTCCGGATGTTAGCGTTAACAATTTTGCCGTGTCAACTGCCCTGGTAGCAAGCAACGTCAGGTGTCCGGACGATCCGGGATTGCTACGTCGTTTCGCGGACCACGAGCTCGAAGCCCAAGTCGAGGCGTCGTTTGGCGATCGGCTCGCCGCCCAGTTGCGCTCGCAGAAGCTGCCCCGCCTCCCATCCCATCTCGTAGCGTGGCACATGGATGGTGGTGAGCGACGGGACTGCAAGAGACGCAATCTCGAGATCGTCGAATCCGACGAGGGCGATGTCGCGAGGAACGGCGATGCCGGCTCGCAGGCAATGGAAGAGGGCGCCGAGCGCCCAGCCGTCGCTCGTGAAAAAGACGGCGTCGAGTTTCGGGTCTCGGCGGCGCATCAACGACAGCGCCTCCGCCCCGCGCGCGAATCCCAAGGCGGATTCGATCTCGATCTCGGGACAGGGTTCGATGCCCGCATCGAGGAGCGCGGTGCGATATCCCTGCCAGCGCTCCTCCGCCCGGCTGTTCTCCCGTTTGGGTTGGGACACGAAGCCGATCCTTCGTCTCCCACGGGAGATCAAGTGCTCGGTCGCGACCTTGCCCGCGAGCCTGTTCGAATAGCCGACCGAGAGGTTGATCGGGCGGGCCGGCAGCGAACCCATCTCGACCACAGGTGCTCCGGAACTCGCGAGGAGCTCGCGCGTCTCCTGCTCGTGCCGGCCGCCATGGATAACCAACGCGGCCGGCCTGTAACCGAGCAGGGCACGGATGACCCGGGCCTCCCCTTTGGGCCCGCCGTGCGCGCTCGCAACGACCAACTCGTACGACTCCCCCAATGCGTCCGACAGCCCCTGCATCGCGACGGCGAACACTGGGTTTCGCAGATCGGGGAGCACGACCGCGACGAGCCGGGTCCGGCCCGTCGAGAGCTGTCCCGCGAGGGCACTTCCTACGTAATTGAGATCGGCGGCCACAGCCTCGATCCGCTGCCGTGTCGCCGTTGCGACCGTATCCGGCAATCGCAGTGCGCGAGAGACCGTCATCAGCGACACGCCTGCCGCACGTGCCACGTCTTCCATGCGCGCCACGCGATGCGGAGACCCCGAGACGCTCGGGTGCGGGGTGGCCGTGGTTTTCTTGCGACGCTTGCGAGGGTGAGGAGCGGGGCTGCGCGCTGTCATCGGGGCTGTGGCCGTTCCGGGAATCCCGGCATTCTATGGGAGGCGGCGAAGGCGACGGTGGGGTCTGTCGGCATCTTGCGCGCGAGGCATCATCGTCGGCCGCGAGATCGAGGACACGCTCGAGGCGCTCGCGGCTCGCGCTTGAAGCCGTCCTGCTGCATTGAACGCGCGGACGAGGTCTCCCCGCCGGGGCATGCGAATCAACGCCGCCGAGGAGCGCAACCCACATCCAGTCGCCGGCTCCGATGCGTTCAGGGCCAAGAAGCCGCTGCGCGGCGCATATCGCGCATCCCATCCCTGGCGAGCGCACCTCGCTAAGCTCCCCTTCGAGTTCCTGCCTCGCGGCAGGAACTCACGCCTCGTGCGCGTCGGCGCTTCGTCGCGAAGGGACTTCGCTCGCATCGTGCGCGTCTTGGATTGTCGGCCGGCGAGTTCGGCAAGCTCGTGGGTGCAAGCGCGAATTCCGCTTATGCGTGGTAGCGTGATCGCATCGAGGCGATTGGAGCACGGCGTTGGTTCGAGTAGCGAAGCTGGTGGCGGCGATCGTCGTTGCGTCGTCACTGTCGGGTTGCGCCACGATCGCCGGCGGGCTTATCGGAGCCGGGGTAGGCCTGGCGACGGGTCATCCCGTATCGGGCGCGTTGATTGGCACCGGCATCGGGATGGCGATCGATACCGCCGGAAAGTAGTCCGCGATGCCATCGTGTGAGGGACGCGCATCGCATCGCACGGTCCACGCCGTTCACAGGCCTTCCACTCGAAGAGCCGTCGGTGTTCGACTTCGTTGTGAACGTGCGGGCCGCGAGTGCGCTTGGCCTGACCATCGCGCCTTCGGTGCTCCTGCGCGCAGATCGCGTGATCCGATGATAGTCCGGGCGCCTCGATGCGCCGCGAACGCCCGAACACAGTGCACTACGCTCACGCCTCGTGCGGTTGCGCGTTTCTGCGCAGGGTCTCGGAGGGCAGCTCGCCGAAGCACTCCTTGTACGCGCGGGAGAACTCGCCGAAGTGCCAGAAGCCCCAGTTGAGCGCTTCCGTCGTCACCGTGGTGGAGCGGCGCGTCGCCGCCAGCAGCGCGCGGCGCACGCGATGCAGCCGCAGGCGGATGAGGTAGGCCACGGGCGTTAGCCCCATGACGTCCTTGAAGGCGTATTCGAGCGTGCGCTCGCCCACGCCTGCGACCCTGCAAAGGTCGCTCACGTACAGGTGATCGCCGGCATGGGCCATCGCGAACGCCTCGACGGCATCGACGATCTGCATGTGCGCCTGGCGGGTCCGGTCGCTTCGGCCGTACGGAAAGTCGTGGGAGCTTCGCAGGATCTCGAGGAGTAACTCCACCAGTTCGACGTGCGCGGCGCGTCGCTCCCGCTCGCGGTCTTCGAACATCTGCGGCCGGCGCGCCGCCGCATCCACGAAGTGCTTGCCCCACGTGAAAAGCCGGCGCGCCTGCGATCGTTCGATCTGCAACGTCTCGACTTCGCGCGGCAGGTGGAACTCGCTCTCGCGCCCACGCGCCGCGAGATGCGATCGGATCTCTTTCGGGAGAAGCAGCACCGAGATGCTCTCGTAACCCGCATCGGCGACGAAGCTCGCCTTGGCACCGGGTGCGACGGCGAGCAGCAGTCCCGCGCTCACCGGGAGACCGCCCACCGTGCCGCTCGACTTTGGACCGAAGGTGACGTAGCCCACCTGGCCTCTTCGAGCGCTCGAGCGCGTGCGCACGCGAAGATTGGTCGAGTAGTAGACGACGGCCGAGGCGCCGAGGTCGACCATCACCCTGCGCGCCCGAAGCGGCATGCGCTCGAGTTGCATCGCATCCTGGTCGATGAGCTCGATGCCGGCGCCGATGGCCGTGGGATCGGTGATCTCGACGACAGTGACCGCAGGCTGCTTGCGATGAGATGACAAAGAACTCAATCTCGTGCCTTGCGGAAATCCGATAGCCGGGCGCCGGGAGGAAGATCAGAGTGTAGCAAGCGGCGCAGCCGCGCGCGTGCCTGGCGCGGAGGCTGTGGTCCCCCTGTATTGGCGTTGCACCCGGCGCCGGTGACTCGAAGACCGAAGGTCTTCGCGGGGAAGAGAAGGCCTTTGCTTGCCAATGCGCCGTCCGGCCCTGCGCTTCTCTTGATCCGCGAGTTCCAATGAGCATGCGCAGGAGGTACTTGGCAATGAAGAACGGACTGCGGCGCGCAACGCGCCGCGATTTCACGAATTGGTCGAGGCTGTGGCTGCTGCTGCCCGCGATCGGCATCCTGTGCGCCGCAGGCTCGCCCGTCGTCGCCGCGGACTCGCCTCGCCGGCCCAACATCGTCATCATCCTCGGCGACGACCTGGGCTTCGCCGACATGGGCGCGTTCGGCGGCGAGATCAGGACGCCGAACCTGACGCGCTGGCGAAGGACGGCGTGCGCTTCACCAACTTCTACACCCACGCGACCTGCTCGCCGACGAGGTCGATCCTGCTCACCGGCGTCGACACGCACCTCAACGGCCTGGGCAACATGGACGAGTGGACCGCCCCGAACCAGCGCGGCCTGCTCGGTTACGAGGGTTACCTCAACGACCGCGTGGCGACGCTGCCGCAGCTGCTGAAGGACGCGGGCTACCACACCTACATGGTCGGCAAGTGGCACCTGGGCAAGCAGCCCGACCAGATTCCGCGCGCGCGCGGGTTCGAGCGCGACTTCTCGCTGCTCGACGGCGCCGGAAGCTACTGGGACATGACGAATTTCACCGCCGCATCGCCGAAGTCCGTCTTCACCGAGGACGGCCGCTACCTCACCAAGCTGCCCGACGATTACTACGCGACCAAGACCTACACCGACAAGCTGATCGGCTACATCGATGCGCATCGCAGCGACGGCAAGCCTTTCTTCGCGTACGTCTCGCACCAGGCGCCGCACGATCCTTACCACTTGCCGAAGGAGTGGCGCTCGCGTCATGTCGGCGAGTACGACAAGGGCTGGGATGCCGTGCGGCAGGAGCGGCTCAAGCGCCAGATCGAGCTCGGCATCGTGCCCGCGGGCACGCAGCTCGCCGAGCGCATGTGGTTCGTGCCTGATCCCACGCTGCTGGCCCCGGCGACGCGGGCCGTGCTCGGCAAGAAGATGGAACTCTACGCCGGAATGGTGGAGAACCTCGACCACCACGTCGGCCGGCTCGTCGATCACCTGAAGAAGATCGGCGAGTACGAGAACACGATATTCATCGTCTTCGGCGACAACGGCGCGGAAGGCAGCGACCTGTTCGGGATGATCGCCGGCACGCCGGGCACGCGAGACTTCCTGTTCGCGGCGATCAACTGGTCGCAGACTCATCCCAATGCGTGGGGCGACCCGGGCTCGTACGTCGCCTACGGCCCGGGTTGGGCGCAGGTGTCCATGACGCCGTTCAGCCAGTACAAGGGCTTTATGGGAGAAGGCGGCATCCGGAACGCGCTGATCGTCAGCGGCCCGAACGTCAAGCGTGCCAAGGGCAGCATCAACCAGCAGGGCCTGATGCACGTCGGCGACCTGATGCCGACGCTCCTGGAGGTGGCGGGCACCAGCTATCCCAAGACGCTGAACGGGCGCGAGTTGCCGCCGCTGATGGGCAAGTCCTGGGGGCCGATGCTCGCCAGTCAGACGGACTCGCCGCGCACGGCGCAGGATTACCTCGCGTGGGAGATCTTCGGCAACCAGGCGGTGCGCCAGGGCCAGTGGAAGGTGCGCCGCGAGTACAAGCCGTTCGGCAACGGGAACTGGCAGCTCTTCGACCTGGCGGCCGATCCCTCCGAGCGCAAGGATCTCGCCGCGCAGCATCCCGACAAGGTGAAGGCGATGGTCGCGCTGTGGGACGACTACGCGAAGCGCAACAATGTCGTGCTGCCTAGCCGCTCGATGTTCGAAGTTATGGAAGAACAGCTGCCGCCGCGCGTGCCGGACGACCCCGGCTACCCGCCGCTGACCAATAAGCGGCAGTTCGTGCCGCCCGCGGACATGATGGCCGATCCCAAGCCTTGAAGCGCTGCCTGTCGAAGAATCCCGAAAGAGAGACGGAGATATCCATGAACAACATCGCAAGACTCGTGAATCGTGTTGGCGCGGGGCGCCTCGCCGCCGCGATCGTCGCCGCCGCGACCGTGCTCGCTGCCTCCGGGGCCGCGGCCCAGGTGCCGGCGCGCTTCTACTGGAAGTCGCTGTCCGGCGGCAACGCGGTGCCGGTCATCTTCAACTCGATCAGCGGCAACACGAATCCGTTCGACCCCGCGCACATCGTGACGCCGGACAGCAGCATCGACGGCACGCTGGCGATTGCGGGCTATGCGCACACCTTCTCGATGTTCGACCGTGCGGCCATGGCGGCGATCCTGCTGCCGATGGGACGCGTGTCGGGCGACGTGAACCTCGGAGCCAAGACGATCAATCAGTCGGCCGACGGCTTCGGGGACCCGATGCTGGAGTTCAACATCAACATCTTCGGTCCGCCGGCGCAGAAGAACCTCGCCGACGCGTTGCGCTACCAGCCGGGATTCTCGGTCGACCTCCTCTTCGATCTCGCGATCCCGATCGGCGAATACAACAACGACCAGGCGCTCAACCTCGGGCAGCATCGCTGGTACGGGCGTGTCGGCGCCCCGATCGTCTGGCAGATCGGCGCCTGGGTGCCCGGGCAGCGCACCACGCTCGAGTTCCTCCCTGCGCTGTGGCTCTTCGGCAACAACAACGACTACCTGGGCCAGACGCTCAAGACCGATCCGCTCTTCCAGCTCGACGCGCACCTCACGCGCGACTTCACCGAGAAGCTGTGGGGCTCGGTCGACGTCGCGTGGTACAGCGGAGGACAGGCGAGCATCAACGGCGTCTCGGGTCAGAAGCTCAACAACGTCGGCGCGGGGCTCACCCTCGGCTACCAGATCAACGACAACCTGAACCTGACCCTCGGCTACAAGTCCACCTTCAACGACAACAGCCCCGGCGACCTGCGCCTGAACGCGTTCATGCTCACGTTCGTCTACGGATGGCATCCGCTGATCGAGGGGTCGAAGCGGCTCAAGAGCGAATGACAGGACCGGGCGAACGCCGCGGAAGGGGAAATCGAGGTGGTGCCATGCTTCGCATGCGTCTCGTGCCCCTGCTTTGCATCGGACTGCTCGCATTGCTGGGCGGATGCGCCACGCGGCCGATCAATCCGCCGATCGCCCAGGTCGAGCCGGCCAAGGGATACCGCTACGAGGTCCGCCAGCTTCGCGCCCAAGACACCGGCAAGCAGGCGATGGTCATTCTGGCCTTCTCGGGCGGCGGAACGCGGGCCGCCGCGTTTTCGTATGGCGTCCTCGAGTTCCTCGGACGCACGAGGATCGCCGACTCCAGTGGAAGGAGCATCCGGCTGCTGGACGAAGTCGACGTCATCACCGGCGTGTCGGGCGGCAGCTTCACCGCGCTGGCGTACGGCCTCTACGGCGAGAAATTGTTCGACGATTACGAGACCCGTTTCCTCAAGCGGGACGTCCAGGGCGAGATCATCAAGCGCGTACTGAATCCCGCCAATTGGGTGAACCTGGCGTCGCCGGCCTGGGGACGCTCGGAGCTCGCGGCCCAGCTCTACGACGAGATCCTCTTCAACGGGGCCACATTCGGCGATCTCGATCGCGGCAACGGCCCGATGATCCTCGCCTCGGCGACGGACATCTCGACCGGAGCGCGCTTCGTCTTCAACCAGAATGTCTTCGACGTCATCTGCTCGGATCTCGACGCGGTCCCGCTGTCGCGCGCGGCCTCGGCCTCCTCGGCGGTGCCGGTCGTGCTCTCGGCGGTGACGCTCAACAACTACGGCGGCACCTGCAACATGAAGATTCCGCCGTGGGCCGTGCCGTTCATCGCCTCCGACAATCCGCCGCGTCCGGCGGCCCGGGCGATCCGGACGCTGAAGCAGGTGCAGGCCTACGGTGACGGCGCCAACCGGCCGTTCCTGCATCTCGTGGACGGCGGCGTGGCGGACAACCTCGGGATGCGCAGCGTGCTCGACACGTTCGAGGTGCTGGAAACGTTGAGCGAGAGCGGGATCAGCACGCCCTTCGACAAGGTGCGGCGGATCGTCGTCTTCGTCGTCAACTCGTTCTCCGATCCCCCCACCAACTGGGACACGTCCGAGAACCCACCCGGCACGGTCGCCACCATGCTGAAATCGGCAGGCACGCCGATCGACCGGAACTCGTTCGAGAACGTGGAGCAGTTGCGCGACACGGCAGAGAAGTGGCGCACGCTGCGTATGATCGCCAACTCGACGGCGATGGCCGACAACACCGATCCGGCGGTCGCCAATGCGCTGCGTGTGCCAAAAGCGGATATCTATGCCATCGACGTTTCCTTCGGCGCCCTTGCCGACAAGGCGGAGTTCGCCTACCTCAACGGGCAGCCGACGTCGTTCGTGCTGCCGCCCGAAGCCGTCGATAGGCTGCGTGCCGCGGCGGGTGCGATCATCCTCGCGTCCCCCGAGTTCCAGCGTCTGATGAACGACCTCGACGCGAGAATCGTCGAGGGCCCAAAGAAGGAGTCTTCGAAATGACACGACTGTACTTTGCGTTGCTGGCTGCCGTTCCCTTTGCC
>CAZIZD010000111.1:0-12279 GCA_964543615.1 uncultured Alcaligenaceae bacterium
TTGTCGCGCCATCCCAAGCCATTGAGGATCAAGCATTTTTCATTCCTGTGCGGCGTGACGAGGCCGGTCTGTAGTCCACCGCCCGCGATGCGGTGCCACGACATGAGACAGGGCTCTGTCGCGCGACGCAAAACGAGGTGACGCCTAGCGGCAGACCTGCCGCTTTTAGGGGAGCCAGAGGATCTAGGCGTGCCCCGAGAGCTCGAGGCGCACGCCCGCCACCTCGAAAGTGTCCCCAGGATGCAGGGCCGAGCCGTCCGGGGCAACCTGGGCGCCGTTGATTCGCGGAGGCTCCTTGCCTTCCACGGGTATGAGCAGGAATCCCTCGGGCACCTTGCGCACGATGGCTACCTGCACGCCGACGCGGCCCACGGTCAGCTCGGGCCCGGGAAACGGCACGATGCGGCCCTGGCTTGCGCCCGAAAGCACCTTGACCGAAGGCCCGGGCGGAGGACCAGGCTTCGGCGTGGGGGCGGGGGCGGGCGCCGGCGGAGGCATCACCGCAGCCGGCTCGGGAGGACGCGGTGGAATGACGGGCGCGTCTGCCGGGCGGGGCGGATCGGGCGGCAGCATGTCGGCGATTCGCACCGGAGGCCGGGGCGTGACCCCCAGAGACGGACCGCGCGGGATTGCGCGCTCGAGGTCCGCGATGAGCGGGTCGCCGCGCGCCGCGGCGGACATGCGCTCGCCGGGAGGAGGCGCCTCCACCTGCGGCACCGGCCGCGCAGGCTCGACCTTTTCGGTGAGGCCGCGGATTTCGTGCCGAGCCGGGTCGGCGGCAAGGGGGTCGACCTTCGCGTCGTTGTCCGACAGATAGGTGAGGCGCTGCCGTCCGATGTCGATCTGGTCGTGATCGGTCAGGACATGCTTGGCGATGGCGCGCCCGTTGACGAGCGTTCCGTTGGTGCTGCCGAGATCCTCGAGGAACGAATCCGCAAGGATGGTCACCACCTGCGCGTGCTCGCCGGAGACGGCAGGGTACGGCAGGCACACGTCGTTGTCGGCGCGGCGGCCGATCGTCACCCGTTCCTTGTCGAGAGGAACGTCCCGGGTCGTGCCATCGGGAAGGAAGACGACGAGCTTGCCCATGCGGCGGTCCGGGCCTAGCCCTTCTTCTTGGCGAGCCAGCGCTGCGCCCAGCCGCTGGTGGGCAGGAACTCGGGAGGCACGCGCACCATCACGACGGAGATGTTGTCGCGCCCGCCGTTCTGGTTGGCGAGGTCGATGAGATCGGCCGCCGCGAGTGCCAGGTCGCTTCGCTTGTCGTCGACGATCGAGTGGATGACCTCGGGGTCGACCATGTCGGTGAGGCCGTCCGAGCACAGGAGATAGATGTCGTTGGCCTCGATGCGGTACTCGGCGATGTCGGTGGGGACGATGGCCTCGATGCCGAGCGCGCGCGTGACGAGGTTCTTGTTGAGCGAGAAGCGCGCCTGTTCGGGCGTGAGAACGCCGCTGTCGATCTGCTCCTGCAGCAGGGAGTGGTCGCGCGTCAGCTGCTCGAACTTCTCTCCGCGCAGGCGGTAGCAACGGGAGTCGCCGATGTGCCCGATCGAGACGCGGTTGCCGCAGAAGACCGCCGCGACGATCGTCGTGCCCATCCCTGCGCACTCCGGACGCGCCTGGGCTGCTTCGTAGATGCCCTTGTTGGCGGAGGCAATCTGCTGCTGCAGGAGGAGCGCGCCGTGCGTGAGACCGCTCTGCACGTCGATCTTGGAAAGCTCGCGGCCGGATTTGAGCTCCGGCATCATGCCGTTGGAGACGACGTTGACGGCAATGCCGCTCGCGACCTCGCCCGCGTTGTAGCCGCCCATGCCGTCGGCGAGAACGGCGATGCCCGCCTCGCCGTCGACGAACACCGCATCCTCGTTGTGCGCCCGAACCATGCCCGGGTGGGACAGGCTCGCGACGTCCAGCGGCACGGACTCAGGCATGCGGGCTCACGCGTGGAGTTGGCATCGAACGCGCAAGTGTAGCGTAGGCCGTCTCCCCCGCGCCCGCGCGTCGCTTCAAAGCACTGACTTGAGGAGCTTGCCCATCTCCGCCGGGTTGCGCGTCACCTTGATGCCCGACGCTTCCATGACGGCCAGCTTTTCCTGCGCCGTGCCCTTGCCGCCCGAGATGATCGCGCCCGCGTGACCCATGCGCTTGCCCGGCGGCGCGGTGACGCCCGCGATGAAGCCGACGATGGGCTTCTTCATGTGTTCCTTTGCCCAGAGCGCCGCGGCCTCCTCGTCGCCGCCGCCGATCTCGCCGATCATCACGACGGCGTCGGTGTCCGGGTCGTCGTTGAACATGCGCAGGACATCGATGTGCTTCAGCCCGTTGACCGGGTCGCCGCCGATGCCCACCGCCGTCGACTGGCCAAGCCCGAGCTCGGTGAGCTGACCCACCGCCTCGTACGTGAGCGTGCCCGAGCGCGAGACGACGCCGATGCGGCCCTTCTTGTGGATGTGGCCCGGCATGATCCCGATCTTGATCTCGTCGGGCGTGATGACCCCGGGACAGTTGGGCCCGAGCAGCAGCGTCTTCTTACCTTGCATGCGATGACGCGTCGCGATCATGTCGCGCACCGGGATGCCTTCGGTGATGCACACGACGAGATCGAGGCCCGCATCCACCGCCTCGTCGATCGCGGCGGCCGCGAACGGCGGCGGCACGTAGATCACCGACACCGTGGCGCCGGTGGCTTCCTTCGCCTCCTTCACGGTCGCGTAGATCGGGATGCCTTCGAAGTCCTCGCCGGGCTTCTTGGGGTTCACGCCCGCGACGAAGCAGTTGCGGCCGTTGGCGTACTCGCGGCACATGCGAGTGTGGAACTGGCCGGTCTTGCCGGTAATGCCTTGGGTGATGACCCGCGTTTGCTGGTCGACCAGGATGCTCATTCGTTTGCCCCGCGCAGTTGAGAAAGATTCATGTGGAATGTGCCTGTACGCGCTGCCACAACACGAGGTAGCCGCGCACCGGAGCGCCGTCCTCGAGCCGATTCCTGATATCCGACGTGACGACGCTGGCAAAGCCCGCCTGCCCGGCAAGCCGGTCGAGGTACGCGCGCGAGTGCGCGTAGCGGCCCTTCGGATGCAGATGATAGTCCCGGGGCCCGTTGCTCGCGTCGACGGAATCGGCAAGGGCCTCGAGCGACTCCACCGAGAACGCGAACCACCCGCCGGGACGCAGCAGCCGGTGCGCCTCCCGCGCGAGGTCGTCGAGCCTGCCGATGTAGACGAACACGTCGGCCGCGACGATCGCGTCGTAGGCGCCGGCCGTCTCCCCTTGCATCATCTGCAGCAGGTCGAGCTGTTCAAGCCGATGGTACAGCTTGCGCTCACGCGCCTTGTCGAGCATCTTCGCGGACAGATCGACGCCCACCAACTGCCGCGCGTACGGCGCCACGTCGACGCCCGACAGCCCGGTGCCGCATCCGAGGTCGAGGACGACGCCTTCCCGCGCGCCGGGCCGCCAGTGCGCAAGCAGCACGCTGGAGAGTTGCCGCGGAACGTCGTACTCAAGCTTCTGAACGAGATGCGAGTCGAACTTCTCCGCGTACTCGTCGAAGACCTTCTCCACGTACTCGCTGGGCGCGCGCTCGGAACTGCCGCCCGTCATGGCCGTGAACATGTGCGCAACGGGATGGTCAGGGTCGACCTCGAGGACGGCGCGGTAGCAGTCGAGCGCCTCGTCCCTCTTGCCCTTCTTGAGGAGAAGATTGCCCAGGTTGCACTGGGCGACAACGAGCGACGGTTCGAGCGCGACGGCGTGCCGGTAGCAAGCGATCGCGTCATCCGTCGCCTCCTGTGACTGCAGCGCGTAGCCGAGGTTCTCGTGTGAGCTGGCGTGCCCGGGCCGCAACGCGATTGCGGCGCGCAGCTCGGTCGCCGCATCCGCGAACCTGCCCTGTGCCAGGTGCGCGACTCCCAATCCGTAGTGCACGGGCGCCGATTGCGGGGCAAGCGCGGTGGCCTTGCGCAGGCTCGCGATGGCCTCCTCGTACGCCGTGTCGCGGAGGAGGATCTCGCCCAGGAGCGCGTGGAAGTCGGCCACGTCCGGCATTACGGCCGTCGCGCGGCCGAGCGAAGCCTTCGCGTCCGCGGTGCGGCCCTGCAGGAGCAGCGCCGTCGCCAGGCCGCGATGCGCCTCCTCGAACGCGGGACGTGCGGCGATCGCGCGCTCAAAGTGACCCGCCGCGCCGCCCGCGTCGTCATCCTCGCTTGCGATCGTGCCGAGGAGGAAGTGTGCGTCGGCGGCGCCGCCATCCGCGTCGGCGGCGCGGCGCAGGTGGGCGACCGCTTCCTCGCGCTGCCCCGTGCTCCAGAGCGCGAAGCCCAGGCCCACGCGAACATCGGCGGCGTCCGGCTCGGTCGCCAGCGCTTCGCGATACGCACTCACGGCGTCCTCGAAGCGCCCGTCGCGAACGTGCTCGTCGCCCTGCCGCTTGGCGTGGCGCGCATCGGCGGCGACCTCCGGTCCCGCACGAAGCCTCGACATGAGCTTCGACAGCATGGCGAAGCTCGGGCTAGTTTCCCTTCGCCGCCGCGACGACGCGCTCAGCCGCTTCCGCCATGTTGTTCGCGGAAATGATCGGCAGCCCGGACTCGGCGAGGATCTTGCGTCCGAGTTCCTCGTTGGTGCCCTTCATGCGCACGACGAGCGGAACATTGAGCGAGACGGCCTTCGACGCCGCGACCACACCCTCGGCGATGGTGTCGCACTTCATGATGCCGCCGAAGATGTTGACGAGGATCGCCTTCAGGTTCGGATTGCGCAGCATGATCTTGAACGCCTCGGTCACCTTCTCGGCCGTGGCGCCGCCGCCGACGTCGAGGAAGTTCGCAGGCTCGCCGCCGTAGAGCTTGATCGTGTCCATCGTGGCCATCGCGAGCCCCGCACCGTTGACGAGGCAGCCGATGTTGCCGTCGAGCGAGATATACGAGAGATCGAACTTCGACGCCTCGATCTCGGCGGGGTCTTCCTCGTCGAGGTCGCGCATCTCCACGACGTCGGCATGGCGGAACAACGCGTTGCTGTCGAAGTTGAGCTTGGCGTCGAGTGCGATGACCGTGCCGTCGCCGGTGATCACGAGCGGATTGATCTCGGCGAGCGACGCGTCAGTCTCGACGAACGCGCGATACAGGCCCTGCAGCAGCGCACGCGCCTGCGCAATGCTGCCCTCGGGCACACCGATCTTGCGAGCGACGTCGTCGGCTTCAGCGTCGGTGAGTCCCTTCACGGGGTCGACGAAGATCTTGTGGATCTTCTCGGGCGTAGTGGCCGCGACATGCTCGATGTCCATGCCGCCCTCGGAGCTCGCCATGAGCGCCACGCGCTGCGTGCCGCGGTCGACGACCATGCCGACGTAGAGCTCCTTCTTGATGTCGGCGCCTTCCTCGACCAGGAGCCGGCGCACCTTCTGCCCGCCAGGCCCGGTCTGGTGCGTAACGAGCTGCATGCCGAGGATCTCGCTTGCGCGTGCCCGCACTTCGTCGATCGACTTCGCGACCTTGACGCCGCCGCCCTTACCGCGGCCGCCGGCGTGAATCTGCGCCTTGACGACCCACACGGGACCGCCGAGCTGCTGCGCCGCCTTCACCGCCTGGTCGACGCTGAACGCCGGAATGCCCTTCGGCACCGGAATGCCGAATTTGCGGAACAGCTCCTTGCCCTGGTATTCGTGGATCTTCAAGAGGTTTTCTCCGACGTCGATGAGCCGGCCGCGGACTCCGCATTCGACCCGGGTTGTTGATACCACTTCGGATAATAGACGCGCACGCCCTCTCCCGTCGTGTCGAGCGCATGACACTTGTCGAGCTGGAACGGCTTGCCGGGACCGTCGTCCTCGCGTTTGCGCAATCCGGCGAAGGTCTGGATGGCCGCCGTGGGAACGCTTGCGAGCATCTCCGTGATGTGCGTGCATCCCTTGGTATGGCCCATGAGATCGTGCAGGCGCTTGCGGAATCCCTGAACCAGGTTGCAGCCGATGAGCTTGCGATAGTCGGGCCCGATGCGATCGCAATAGCCGGGATACGGCATGCTGTCGGTCACGGCCTCGATGTCGACGATGTCGAATGCGGCATTGATCGTCACCCGCACCCACATGTCGTGCACGGGTATACCCGCGGGGCGCACGCCGGTCAGCAGACGGTAGTCGTGGTCCTTGACGTCCTCGATGTGCGCCTCGATGTCGAACAGGCCGTCCTCGCGCTGGAAGCAGTCGAACGTGATCGAGCGGCAGTGCAGCCGTTCGCGCGGGACCGTCGGAAGCGTCAGGGGATGCGTCAAGACGAGCTCGCTCGCAGCGGGGGAACGCAGGACCCTGGGGACGCTCGCCGCGAGCTGGGGTATCGGGATAACCTAGGGATTCTACGCTGCGGCCGGAAGCCGCGCCAATGAGGGAAAAACATGACCTACGTTCTGGCCCTCGACCAGGGCACGACCAGCTCCCGCGCCATCCTCTTCGGACACGATGGCACCGTGCACGCGGTGGCGCAACAGGAGTTCCGGCAGATCTTTCCGCAACCGGGCTGGGTGGAGCATGACGCCACCGAGATCTGGGCCTCGCAATCGGGTGTGCTGCACGAGGCGCTCGCGAGGGGTCGCGCAAGCGCGGAGCAGGTGAAGGCCATCGGCATCACCAACCAGCGCGAGACCACCGTGCTGTGGGAGCGCGCGACCGGCCGCCCGATCGCCAACGCCATCGTCTGGCAGGACCGCCGCACGGCGCCGATGTGCGATGCGCTCAGGGCCGCGGGCCATGCGAAAACCTTCGCGGCAAAGACCGGCCTCGTGCTCGATGCGTACTTCTCGGGCACGAAGCTTCGCTGGCTCCTCGACAACGTGGAGGGCGCGCGCGCACGCGCCATGCGCGGCGAGCTCGCGTTCGGGACGATCGACTCGTGGCTGGTGTGGAACCTCACGGGCGGACGCGTGCACTGCACGGACGCGAGCAACGCGAGCCGCACGCTGCTCTTCGACATTCACAAGGGCGAGTGGGACGACGAGCTCCTGCGCCTCCTCGACGTGCCCCGCTCCGTGTTGCCCGAGGTCGTCGCATCGTCGGGAGTGTGCGGGACGGCGCGCATCGGCGCGCACGACGTTCCCATCGCCGGCATCGCTGGCGACCAGCAGGCCGCCCTGTTCGGGCAGGCGTGCGTGTCGCCCGGCCTCGCCAAGAACACCTACGGCACGGGATGCTTCCTGCTGCTCAACACGGGCGACAAGGCTGTGGCCTCGCGCAACAACCTCGTCACGACCGTCGCGTGGAAGCGCGACGGGCGCATCGACTATGCGCTCGAAGGGAGTGTTTTCATCGGCGGCGCGGTCGTGCAGTGGCTGCGCGACGGCTTGCAGATCGTGCGCAGCGCGTCCGAGATCGAGGCGCTCGCGGCGAGCGTTCCCGACAACGGCGGCGTCTACCTCGTGCCCGCGTTCGCCGGGCTCGGCGCTCCGCACTGGGACCCGTACGCGCGCGGCGCGATGTTCGGCCTCACGCGCGGATCGACGCGGGCGCACATCGCCCGCGCCGCGCTCGAGGGCATCGCGTTCCAGAGCGCGGAGATCCTGCAGGCGATGGAGCGCGACGCGGGCATCACGCTCGCGGAGCTGCGCGTCGACGGCGGCGCCGCCGCCAACAACCTCCTGATGCAGTTCCAGGCCGACCTGCTCGGCGTTCCGGTGGTGCGGCCGCAGGTGCTCGAGACTACGGCGCTCGGTGCCGCGTATCTCGCGGGCCTTGCCGTCGGCTACTGGGAGGGAACGGACGACATCTCGCGCAACATCCGCATCGACCGCCGCTTCGAGCCCGCGATGACGCGCGAGCGGGCGGGCGAGCTGCGCGCCGAGTGGGACAAGGCGGTGGCCCGCAGCAAGGGATGGTCGGCGTAGCGCTGCGCGGACAGCTTGCGGAGGGCGCGACAGGTGCATATACTCGCATTTGCGTGCATATGCACCTATGCGCGCGCTCATCATGACTCCGCCGCCTTCCATCGACACCGCCTGCGTCTGCGGCCGCCTTCGCCGCGCGGCGCGAGCCCTCACGCAGGTGTACGACGAGGCGATGTCTCCTTCCGGCCTGCGCGTGACCCAGTTCTCGCTCATGCGCACGATCCTGCGTGCCGAGCCAGTGCGCATCACGGAGCTTGCCGAGCGCGCGCTCCTCGACCGCACGGCGCTGTCGCGCAACCTCGAACCTCTGGTCGCGGAAGGTTATGTGCGCATCACGCCCGGCAAGGACGATGCCCGCACCCGCGAGGTCGAGCTCACCACCATCGGCCGCGCCGCGCTCGAGCGCGCGCTTCCGCACTGGCGCTCTGCTCAGCGTACCGTCGCGCGCAAGCTCGGCGCGGAGCGCGCCCGGGCACTGGTCGGCCTCCTCGGCATGGTGGAGGCGCTGCATCCCGATTCTGCCGCCAGCCACCTCGAGGACTAGCAAGCGATGTCGCTTCCCGCCGCCAAGGACTGGCGCACTCCCACCGTCGTGCTCGTCGCCGCCGCGCTCGTGCTCTCGGTGTCGATGGGCATCCGCAACGGGTTCGGGCTCTTCCTCCAGCCCGTCTCGGTCGAGATGGGCTGGGGCCGCGAGATATTCGCGCTGGCCATCGCCGTGCAGAACCTCACGTGGGGCGCGACCCAGCCGTTCGCCGGCATGGTCGCCGACCGCTTCGGCTCGGCACGCGTGCTCGTCGCAGGCACCATCCTCTATGCGCTCGGGCTCGCGACCATGTCGTACGCGTCGACACCCGTCCTGTTCGTGCTCACCGCGGGCGTCCTCATCGGCATCGGCCAGTCGGGCGTGACGTACAGCGTGGTGTCGGGCGTCCTCGGACGCAGGTTCCCGGCCGAGAAGCGCAGCATGGTGCTCGGCATCTCCGCTGCCGCCGGATCGTTCGGCCAGTTCGCGATGCTGCCCCTCACGCAATGGCTGCTCTCCAACCTGGGCTGGCACGGCACGCTGCTGACGCTCGCGGCCGTCGCGCTCATCATCGTGCCGCTGGCCGCGGCGATGGTCGAGCGACGCGAATCGAAGGTGCACGCGTTTCGCCAGTCGGCGGGCGAGGCCATCCGCGAGGCGTTCGGCCATCGCGGCTACGTCCTCCTTACGCTCGGCTTCTTCGTATGCGGCTTCCAGGTGGTGTTCGTGGGCGTGCACCTGCCCTCCTACCTCGCCGACCGCGGCATGCCTCCCCACGTCGCGGTGACCGCACTTGCGATCGTCGCGCTGTTCAACATCGTGGGGACCTACGCGACGGGCTGGCTCGGCCAGCACTTCCGCAAGAAGAACATCCTCTCGTTCATCTACTTCGCGCGGTCGGTCGTGTTCGCGCTCTTCTTCTGGATGCCCCTCTCGGAGGCGACCGTCTATGCCTTTGCGGCGAGCCTCGGCGTGCTGTGGCTGTCGACGGTCCCGCCCACCAACACCATCGTGGCGCAGATCTTCGGCGTGCGCTATCTCGCCATGCTCTCGGGATTCACGTTCTTCTCGCACCAGGTCGGGAGCTTCCTGGGCGCGTGGCTCGGCGGCAAGCTGTTCGACGCCACGGGCAGCTACGACATCGTGTGGTATCTCGCGATGGCGTTGGGAATCGTCGCGGGCCTCCTCAACCTGCCGATCGACGAGCGGACCATCAGGCGCCCGGACCCGCAGCCGGCTTGACCGGGCAGTCGGCAAGGGACGCGAGCGCGGCCTCCAGCACCGGGCGCACATCCTCCGTACGAAGATGCGCGAGCTCGGTCATCGATCGCGTTCGTCCGGCCTCGCGGGCCGCGAGATAGCCAACGTAGTACGCGAATCGCGGGGGTAGCCCGTCGAGGGCCTTGCGTCCCGTGAAGAGCGGCGCGTAGTCGTCGGGTGCACTCGAGTCGAGTCGCGCGCGCACCGCGCATACGGCATCGCGCCGCCGTGCCTCGACCTCGGCTCGGATGGGACGCGGCATGTCGAGCAGCAGCTGGGCGTCGGTGGCCCCGGGATTCAGGAATTCGCTCGCGCGCACCGCAAGTCCCTCGCTCCATAGCGCGCACCACACCGCCGCGCAGCCCGTGAAGAACTGCGCGTGGTACACGTGGAAGAGCTCATGGTGGAAGAACGGCCGCTCCTCTCCCGGCGCATAGAGCCGCGCCATGACGTCCGCCCCGAACACGAGATAGCGGCGGCCCCCGATGGTCCGGATGCCGCCGTCCATCTCGCCCAAGCTGTGCAGCAGGTAGACGTCGTTCATCGGACCCAGGTCCGGGAACGCGCCGACGAAGGCAGCGCGGGCGGGATCGAGCATCGCCGCGAAGGAGCGCGTGGTCCGCTCGAAGCGCGGACGCGCTTCGGGGAAGCTTTCGAATGCACGTCCGATCATCGCGTCGTAGCCTTCCGGCGTGACGAAGGATTTGACGCGTCCTGCGTCGTAGAACCCCGGGAAGCGCGTCGCGAAGTGCCGCTTGAATGCGTCCACGCGCACCCCGGCCTCCATGCCCGCCGTATCGTCGAAGAACACCCCGTATTCCGAGGCGAGGTCGATCACGCGAATCGCAGGCGGTTGGCCCGCGCCGGGGTCAGCCGCGAAGGGAAGGGAGGAGGCAATCGAGAGCAGTGCGGCAAGAATGGCGCGCATGGCGGAACCCGGGGGGTGGTGTCGCACTTGGATGCATTCCGCCGCCGTTGTGGATTCACACGCACCTGCAAAGATGGGCCGGCATCGCCGCCGCTGCCAAGGTGCGCTACCATCTTCACCCGTTGGAGCGCGTGCCGCGATTGGCACGTGCGACGCATCCGAAGGAGATCCCCATGACCGATATCGTCATTGTCGGCGCAGTGCGCACGGCCATCGGCAAGTTCGGCGGCGCGCTCGCCAAGATACCCGCGCCCGAGCTCGGCGCCACTGTCGTCCGCGCGCTGCTCGCGCAGTCCGGCGTGAAGCCGGACCAGGTTTCCGAGGTGATTCTCGGGCAAGTCCTCGCGGCCGGCAGCGGCCAGAATCCGGCGCGTCAGACCCTCATCAAGTCGGGCATCCCGAAGGAAGTGCCCGCGATGACCATCAATGTCGTGTGCGGCTCCGGCCTCAAGGCCGTGATGCTCGCGGCGCAGGCGATCAAGTCGGGGGATGCCGACATCGTCATCGCCGGCGGGCAGGAGAACATGAGCGCGTCGCCGCACGTGCTCATGGGATCGCGCGACGGATTCCGCATGGGCGACGCGAAGCTCACCGACACGATGATCGTCGACGGCCTGTGGGACGTCTACAACCAGTACCACATGGGCCAGACCGCGGAGAACGTGGCGAAGCAGCACGGCATTTCGCGTGCGCAGCAGGACGAGTTCGCGGTGGCGTCGCAGAACAAGGCCGAGAAGGCGCAGAAGGCGGGGTTGTTCAAGGACGAGATCACGCCGGTGATGATCCCGCAGCGCAAGGGCGATCCGATTGCGTTCGACACCGACGAGTTCATCAAGGCAGGCACCACGCTCGAGTCGATCGCGGGACTGCGTCCCGCCTTCGCCAAGGACGGCAGCGTCACGGCTGCCAACGCCTCCGGCATCAACGACGGCGCCGCCGCCGTGCTGGTGATGAGCGCCGCCCGCGCCGCGCAGTTAGGCCTCACGCCGCTCGCGCGGATCAAGGCCTACGCAACGACCGGCGTCGATCCCGCGATCATGGGCATGGGCCCGGTGCCCGCGTCCAAGTGGTGCCTCGAGAAGGCCGGCTGGAAGCCCGCCGACCTCGATCTCATGGAGATCAACGAAGCGTTCGCCGCGCAGGCGTGCGCGGTGAACAAGGAAATGGGCTGGGACACGAGCAGGATCAACGTCAACGGCGGCGCGATCGCCCTCGGACACCCGATCGGCGCATCGGGTTGCCGCGTGCTCGTGACGCTGCTGCACGAGATGCGCCGGCGCAACGCGAAGAAGGGCCTCGCGTCGCTGTGCATCGGCGGCGGCATGGGCGTAGCCCTCGCGGTCGAACGCTAGCGCCGATACCAATATTTCAACGAAGGAGGAGAACGGACATGGCAGACAAGCATCGCGTCGCGCTCGTCACCGGCGGCATGGGAGGCCTCGGCGAGGCCATCTGCATCAAGATGGCCGCGCTGGGCTACACGGTGGTGACCACGTACTCGCCGGGCAACACCAAGGCCAACGAGTGGCTCGCGTCGATGAAGGAGCAGGGCTACAACTTCCGCGCGTATCCCTGCGACGTCGCCGACTGGGAGTCGGCCACGGCGTGCGTCAAGAAGGTCACCGAGGAATTCGGCCGCGTCGACGTGCTGGTCAACAACGCCGGCATCACGCGCGACATGACGTTC
>CAZIZD010000112.1:0-12218 GCA_964543615.1 uncultured Alcaligenaceae bacterium
GGGAAGACGTCGCGGGTGCATGGGCACGATGAGGGAACAGCAAGGCAACGCAGCACGGATGGACATTCTTTCCTCGCCGTACTCCTCGTACTTCGCTTATCGACCCGACGAAGACGAGAGCACCATCATCCTCCCCGGCGATCATCCCGCGCAGCGCGAGAGCGTCGTGCGGCCTGCGCTTGCGGTCCTGTATCGCGTCGCGATCGGGCCTTCCGCCGATCGCTACGTCAGGCGATTCCTCGCGTTCGAGCGCAAGGGCCATGGCCGCCCAGGCTGGCATTGGCCCTCGCTGCTGTTCCCCGGCGTGTGGGCGTTCTATCGCAAGATGTGGCTGCTGGGCGCCGCGTTCGCCCTGCTGCCGGTCGCGGGCGCGCTCGCGTTCAGCGCCCTCTCGCCCATGTTCCGCGAAGCCGACGTCGCGTGGATCGTGTGCGCCATCGCCGCGGTGTGGATCCTGCCAGGCGTGCTGCCAGCCCTCTTCGCCGACTCCCTTCTCTACGGGCACGTGCGCCACGTCGTCGCGAGCACCGAGGCGCGCGCGCGCAGCGTCTCCGATGCGTTGCAGCGCCTTGCCACGCGCTCGCCCACGTCGATGGCCGCGGCCTGCCTGCTCGGCGGGGGCGGCATCGTCGCGATGCTCGCGGTGGTGGTCCCGCCGCTGCAGGAGGCCTACGTCGACCACGGCATCCGCCACCGCATCGAGCAGGCGCTCGAGTCGGTGCACGGGCTCGAGGACGAGATCGAGGCGGACTGGTACACCGCGCGCAAGCTCCCGCAGCAGACCGACCATGCCGGCCTGCGATCGCACCCCGGCTCGACGCTCATCGGGGACGTGCACGTGCACCCCGCCAACGGCCGCATCAAGCTCACGTTCGGGCCGGGCATCCCCGCGCTCGACGGCAAGACCATCCTCCTCGCCCCCTCCCGCGACATGGACAATCGCTGGCGGTGGCTCTGCTTCCCCGTCGACCTCCCGCAGCGCTGGCTTCCGCGCGATTGCCGCTAGGCGCGGCGCCTCCGCACGGCCCGCTTGCGGCGGGTCTCCCGTTCCCCCAATCTCGGAAGGACCCCATGCTCGGGTAGAATCGCGCCCGCATGGATGACTCGCCGGAAATACGGCCACAAGCCGTTGCCCGGCCCGCGGCATGGCTCACAGGCCAGCGCCGCGCCCCGAAATCACAAATTTTTGTGGAGTGCACGAAGTGTCCAACGTCCTTCCCGCGCTGCGCGACGTCAAGCTCGACGACAAGTACGAGCTCTCGTCCGGCCGAGTCTTCCTGAACGGCGCGCAAGCGTTCGTCAGGCTCCTGATCCTGCAGCGCCAGCGCGACGAGCTCGCGGGCCTGCGCACCGGTGGCTTCGTGTCGGGCTACCGCGGCAGTCCACTCGGCGCACTCGACCAGTCGCTGTGGAAGGCGCGCAAGTTCCTGGACCGCGCCAACGTCGTGTTCCAGCCCGGTCTCAACGAGGACCTCGCGGCCACGTCCATCTGGGGCACGCAGCAGGTGAACCTGCATCGCGGCGCCAAGGTCGATGGCGTGTTCGCGATGTGGTACGGCAAGGGCCCGGGCGTGGACCGCTGCGGCGACGTGTTCAAGCACGCCAACTTCGCGGGCACGTCGAAGCACGGCGGCGTGCTGGTGCTCGCGGGCGACGATCACGCGGCCAAGTCCTCCACCCTCCCGCACCAGTCGGATCACCAGTTCTCCGCGGCCATGATGCCGGTGCTTTGTCCGTCTTCGGTGCAGGAGATCCTCGACCTGGGCCTGCACGGCTGGGCCATGTCGCGCTACTCGGGGTGCTGGGTCGGCTTCAAGTGCGTGGCGGATACGGTCGAGTCGAGCGCCTCGGTGTGGATCGACCCCGAGCGCACGCAGATCGTGGTACCCGACGACTTCCCGCTGCCGCCCGACGGCGTGTCCATCCGCTGGCCCGACGCGTTCCTCGCGACCGAGGCACGCATGCAGGACTACAAGATCTACGCCGCGCTCCACTATTGCCGCGTCAACCAGCTCAATCGCATCGTCCTCGATTCTCCGCGGCCCCGCCTCGGCATCGCGACCTCGGGCAAGAGCTACCAGGACGTGCGGCAGGCGCTCGACGATCTGGGCATTACCGACCAGGACGCCGCCGAGATCGGGCTGCGCGTCTACAAGATCGCGATGCCCTGGCCGCTCGAGCCCGAGGGCGTGCGTCAGTTCGCCGAGGGCCTCGAGGAGATCCTCGTGGTCGAGGAGAAGCGCCAGGTCGTCGAGTACCAGCTGAAGGAGCAGCTCTACAACTGGCGCGACGACGTGCGTCCGCGCGTCATCGGCAAGTTCGACGAGAAGGGCGAATGGGTCCGGCCGCACGGCGACTGGCTGCTGCCCGCCGCCGGCGAGCTCACGCCCGCGATGATCGCGCGCGTGATTGCCAAGCGCATGGAGCGGTTGAACCTGCATCCGCGCCGCGTGGACGAGCTCCGCGCGCGCGTCGATTGGATCAACGCGAAAGAGAAGGCGCTGGCCAAGCCCAGGATCGAGCTCGTGCGCCAGCCCTACTTCTGCTCGGGCTGCCCGCACAACACGTCCACGCGCGTGCCCGACGGCAGCCGCGCGACTGCGGGCATCGGCTGCCACGTGATGGCGATCTGGATGGACCGCGGCACCGGCGAGTTCACGCAGATGGGCGGCGAAGGCACGCCGTGGATCGGCCAGGCGCCGTTCACCGAAGAGAAGCACATCTTCGCCAACCTGGGCGACGGCACGTACTTCCACAGCGGCGTGCTCGCGATCCGCGCCGCGGTCGCGGCCAAGGTCAACATCACGTACAAGATCCTCTACAACGACGCGGTCGCGATGACCGGCGGCCAGCCGATCGACGGCACGCTCACGCCGTCGGACGTCGCGCGGCAGGTGGCCGCCGAAGGGGTGAAGCGCATCATCGTGGTGAGCGACGACCCCACCAAGTATCCCAGCGGCTACTTCGCAAGCGACATCCGCATCCACCATCGCGACGAGCTCGACGCGGTGCAGCGCGAGATGCGCGAGATCGAAGGCGTCTCGGTCCTCATCTACGACCAGACGTGCGCGGCCGAGAAGCGCCGCCGCCGCAAGCGCGGCAAGTTCCCCGATCCCGCCAAGCGCATCGTCATCAACGACCTCGTGTGCGAAGGCTGCGGCGACTGCGGCGTCAAGTCCAACTGCGTCTCCGTCGTGCCGCTCGAGACGGAATTCGGGCGCAAGCGCACGATCGACCAGTCCTCCTGCAACAAGGACTACTCGTGCGTCAAGGGCTTCTGCCCGTCGTTCGTGACGGTGGAAGGCGGCACGCTGCGCAAGCCGCCCAAGGCGGAGGCCGCCGACTTCTCGTCGTTGCCGGCGCCGATGCTCCCGAGCACGGCGGAGCCCTACAACATCCTGGTCACGGGCGTCGGCGGCACGGGTGTCGTGACCATCGGCGCTCTCCTCGGCATGGCCGCGCATCTCGAGGGCAAAGGCAGCAGCGTGCTCGACATGACGGGCCTCGCGCAAAAGAACGGCGCGGTGGTCTCGCACGTGCGCATCGCCGACACGCCGGAGAAGCTCTACGCGACGCGCATCGCCGCAGGCGAAGCGTCGCTGATCCTCGCCTGCGACATTCTCACCAGCGTGGGCTACGAGGCGCTCGCCAAGATGCAGAAGGGTGTCACCAAGGCGCTCGTCAACACCGCGCTCGTGATGCCCGCGCAGTTCACGCGCGAGCCCGACCTCAAGTTCCCGCTGGGGTCGATGGAGCAGGAGATCAAGGACGCCGTCGGTCCCGGCGACGCCGAGTTCCTCGATGCGACCAGGCTCGCGACCGCCCTCATGGGTGACTCGATCGCGACCAATCTCTTCATGGTGGGCTACGGCTACCAGCGCGGGCGCATCCCGCTCTCGGAAGAGGCGATCCTGAAGGCGATCGAGATCAACGGCGCCGCCGTCGAGTCGAACAAACTCGCGTTCCGCTGGGGACGCCTGGCCGCGGTGGATCCGGCGAAGGTCGCCGCCGCCGCGACGCCCGCGAAGGCGCGGCCCGATTCGCTGCGACTGTCCGAGTCGCTCGACGAGACGATCGCGCGACGCGTGAAGTTCCTCACCGCCTACCAGGACGCCGCCTACGCCACGCGCTATTCCTCGCTCGTGGCCAGGGTGCGCGATGCGGAAGGCCGCGTCATGCCCGGCGTGTCGGAGCTCGCCGAGGCTGTCGCGCGCTACTACTTCAAGGTCCTCGCGATCAAGGACGAGTACGAGGTCGCGCGCCTCTATGCGGAGAGCGGTTTCGAGAAGCAGATCGCGGCGCAGTTCGAAGGCAGCTACAAGCTCACGTTCAACCTCGCGCCGCCGATCTTCAACAAGGCCGATCCCGCAACCGGGGTGCCCGTGAAGAGCACCTACGGCCCGTGGATGATGAAGGCGTTCCGCACGCTCGCGAAGATGCGCAAGTACCGCGGCACCGTGCTCGACATCTTCGGCAAGACCGACGAACGCAAGCGCGAGCGCGCGCTGATCGTGGAGTACGAGGGTCTCATCGGGGAAATCCTCGACAGGCTCTCGCCGCAGAACCACGCCACGGCAGTGGAGCTCGCCTCGATCCCGGAGCACATTCGCGGCTACGGCCACGTGCGCGAGGCGCACACCAAGACCGCCAAGACGCGCGAGGCTGCGCTGCTCGCGGCGTTCCGCGCGCCGGCCGCGGCGCCGAAGCCGCAGGTGGTGAAGGTGGTGGTCTAGGCTGCCATCCTTGCGACCGCGAGATACAGCGGAATCCCCGCAAGGATGTTGAACGGGAACGTGATCCCCAGAGGCAGGCCCACGTAGAGCGATGGGTTGGCCTCGGGGATCGCGTGGCGGATCACCGCCGGCACCGCGATGTAGGACGCGCTCGCGGCCAGCACCATGAGCAGCGCCGTATCGCCCACGCTAAGGTCCACGAGCCTCGCGAGCGCGAGCGCCGCCGCCGCGTGCAGGAGCGGCGCCACCACCCCGAAGCCGACGAGCCACGCGGAGCGATCGCGCAATCCGGGAAGGCTCCGCGCGGTGAGCAGGCCCATGTCGAGCAGGAAGAAGGCGAGCATGCCCTTGAAGAGCTCGCCCGTGAACGGCTGCATCGCGGCCTTGCCGGTCTCGCCCGACAGGATGCCCACCGCCATCGCGCCCAGCAGGAGTATCTGTCCGCCGTCCGTGAACGACTCGCGCAGCACCTGCCCGACGGACACGCGCGGGCCTGCCGGCAGCGTCGCGACGCCGGCGCCGCCCGTCGCAGCGACGGCCCCCTGGCGGCGCAGCACATTCGCCATCACGACCGCCAGCACGATGGCCGGCGACTCCATGAGCGCCATCGCGGCGGCCATGTGCCCGCCGTAGGCCACGCCCTGCGCTTCCAGCACCTGCACCGCCGTGACGAACGTGACGGCGCTCACCGAGCCGTAAGTCGCCGCGACGGCCGCCGCGTCGAACGGCGCCAACCTGCGGCGCAGCACCGCGAAGACACCGATCGGGATCGTGAGGGCCAGCGTGACGGCGCACGCGAGTGCGGCCACCACCTCGGCCGTGAGGCCCGACTTTGCAAGGGCAAAGCCACCCTTGAGGCCAAGCGCCATCAGGAGGTACATCGCGAGGAAGCGCGAGATCGGCGCGGGAATCTCCAGGTTGGACCTGGCGCAGCCCGCGAAAATGCCGACGGCGAAGAACAGGATCGCCGGGTCGAGGAAGGTGGACATGGGACGCGCTGCGATGAAGGATGGCGCGCATCGTAGCCGCGATGGTCGATAGCGTAAAATCGATTTCGTTGAACGCCTACATAGATATTGCTCTATGGCTATCCACGCCACGTTCCGCCAGCTCCGCCTGTTCCTCGCCTTCGCTGACCACGGCGGCGTCAGCGCGGCCGCACGCGCGAGCCACGTCACGCAGCCGACCGTGTCCATGCAGCTGCGCGAGCTCGAGCACGCGATCGGGACCCCGCTTCACGAGAAAGTCGGCAGCCGCGTGTTCCTCACCCCGGCGGGCATGGCGCTCGCCAACGCGGCGCGCGCGATCGAGCGCGAGTGGGCCGCCTTCGAGCAGCAGATCGACGGCCAGAAGGGCGTCACGCGCGGCAGGCTCAGCGTGTCGTTCGCAAGCACCGCGAGCTACTTCCTGCCGCGTCTTCTGAGCGGCTTCTGCGCGGAGCATCCCAAGGTGGACCTCGCCTTCGAGGTGCACAACCGCGACGGCGTGATCACGCGCCTGCGCGAGAACCGCGACGACCTCTACGTGCTGTCGGTGCCCCCGCGCGACACAGCGCTCGAGGTGCTGCCCTTCCTTGCCAACCCGCTCGTGCTCGTGGCACCCCGGCGCCACCCGCTCGCGCGGCGGAAGTCGATCGCGCTGCCCACCCTGGCATCGGAGCGCTTCATCCTTCGCGAAGCCGGATCGGGCACGCGCCTCACCTGCGATGCGTACTTCAGGCGCGTGCGCTTCTCACCGGATGTCCGACTCGAGCTCGGCAGCAACGAGGCAATCAAGGAAGCGGTCGCAGGCGGGCTCGGCATCGGCATCGTGTCGGCGCATTCGATCTCGCGCGGCGACCGGCTCGCCGTGCTGCCCGTGCGGGGGTTCCCGCTGCAGTCGACGTGGTCGATCCTCTACCCCAAGGGCAAGAAGCTCTCGCCCATCGCGCAGTCGTTCCTGCGTCACCTGCTCGCCCATGCGCGCGAGGCAGGCGCGTAGCTGCCGCCGCGCAGAGCGCGGTGTCGCGCTAGCGCGGCAGTCTCGACAGCTCGTCGATCACCGCGTGACGTATATCGCGCTTCTCCACGATGTCGTGGACCTGCGGATTCGTGCGCGTGAGATAGCCCAGGTTGACCTCGCCCCCGGTGAGCAGGAAGTCGTTGATCGCCACGCGGTAGCGGCGCGCGGGTTCGAGCGGCTTGCCGCCGACGATCCAGAGGCCGTTCTCGCGTTTGACGCCCCACGTCTGCAGGAAGCCGCCCGATCCCTCGTTGTTCACGCCCGTGATGAGCACGCGCTCGACGAGCACGCCGTCCATCTCGGCACGCAGGATGGTGCCGCCGAACGGCAGGATGCGCAGCACGTCGTACACCGTGATCTCGCCGGGCGGAATCACGTCGTCGATGCGTATCGACCCGCCGTTGTAGATGACGAGATCCACCGGCGCCGCGTCGCGCGCCATCGCCGCGCCAATGAGGTCGGTGAGCCGGCTCGATCGGCTGCGCACCGTCACCTCGCGGCCGTCGAACGGATCCTTGATCACCGCCACCACCTGCTCGGGGGCGAAGCCCTGCTTGCGGAAGGCGTCGAAGCCGCGCGCCACCCACGCGCGGGCGACCTTGTCGACCTCGGGATCGGCGGCAATCCGATCGTCCACCACGACGAGGCGCGACGACACTTGCGGGGGCGCACCCGATGCCGCGAACGTCAGCGTGACGATTGCGATCGTGCGCACGTTGGCGTCCGCCTTCACGATGGGGATGAAGCGCGGCCCGCGCTGCGCGAGCCAGTTCTCGTGCTCGTGACCGCCGAGGATGACGTCGAAATCGGGGACGGCCTCCGCGAGCTCCGCGTCCTGGTCGAGCGAGAGGTGCGTCATGCCCACGATCGCGTCGACCTTGCCGCGCAGATTCGCCACCTCCTCCTTGGCAACGACGACGGCGTCGGGATAGCGGACCCAGTCCTTGCGGGTCGAGTCGATGGTGATGCCGACGAGGCCCAGGCGGACGGTGCGCCCGGCCAGTTTCACCTCGATGATCGCCGAGCGCGCAACGCCGGGGAAGGCGTCGCCGCGCGCATCCGTCACGTTCGACACGATGCGGAACTTCGCCTGCGTCAGATGCGCGCGGAACTGCGCTTCCGACACGTCGAACTCGTGATTGCCGAGCGTGGCCCATTCCACTCCCGTGGCGTTCAGCACGTCGACCATCTGGCGGCCGGCGAGCCGCTGGCCATCCACGACCGCAGTCCCGAGAGCCGATGGCGAGAGATAGTCCCCACCGAGCGTCACGAGCAATGCAGGCTGCGTGGCCCGCATCTGCCGGATCAGGGTCGCGACGCGCGCGAGGCCGCCCGACTTGCCGTTGCCGGTGGGCACGATCTCGTACACGTCGTTGAGATGCACGATCGTGAGCGAAACTTCGCCGGACGACTTGTCCGGCGCGGCCCCCGTTTGCGCACAGGCCGCAAGCGTGCCGGCCATCATCGCGGCGGGCACCCCTTTGATCACATCGCGTCGCTTCATGACGCCTCCCTTTCGCCTGCGCGCTGCACGGATCAGTAGCTGGTGGACGTGTCCGAATCGCCGCCACCGTCGGAGCCCGACGACGTGCCGTCGCTTCCGCTCCACCCGCCACCGTCGCCACCATTGCCGCTCGGCCCGGCATCGCTTGCCGCAGCCGCGCCGGCGATGCCTATCGCGGCTCCCGCGGCCGCCGCAGTGGCGGTCGTCGTCGCATCCCACCCGCCCGACGCCCCCGCCCCCCCGAACTGTCCGCCCTTGCCGCTGAAGCTGTCGCCGCGCGACGAGCTGCTGGAGCTCGAGCCGCCCGACGACGTCCAACCGTCGTCGTCGCGATGGGACGTCGTGCTGCTGCCGGTGTCGAAGCCGCGGCTCGGCCGGCGCCGCCAGAAGAAGAGCCAGTCCCAGAACGTGAGCGGCACTTCCACGATCTCGAGCTCGATGCTCGCGTGCGATCGCGCGGCGGCAACGATGCGGGCCAGCGCGTCCGCACCCAACCGCACGCCCATGCTCGTGGGCCGCACGCGGCCGTCCGCGCCGAGCATGCCGCCGTGGAGGGCGAGCACCAGACGCCCGAGGCTTTCCGCCCGCCGCGCATCACCGGAGAGCGGTTCGAACATCACCGCAGTCTCCCCGAGGTCGTGCCTTCGCGCATCGTCCACGGCAATCACGCTCTTCATCGCGTAGGTGCCGAACGGAGCGGGTCCCCCGGGCCGGCCCGGATCGAGCGACGGATTGCCGGCCGCGCGCGCGGCGTCGGGATCGGCGGTAGCGCAGGCATCGTACGGCCCGTACCGGTGCACGCCGTCCAGGATCTCGAGCCGTCCGAGCCGCGAACGCGCGGCATCCACTCCGAGGCGGATCTTCATGATCTTCTCCCCTTGCGCAGCTGCCGGAAGAGCCGGCGGTATCCGTTGGCCATCGCCTCCATCGCGAATCGGCGCATCACGTGGGCGCGGCCGCGGTGCGCGCGGCGTCTCGCTTCGCCTGCATCGCCCAGCACGTCGAGGATGGCAGCCGCAACCGCACGCGGATCGACATCGTCGACGAGCCAACCTGTCCTCCCGTCGACGACGATCTCGCGCGTCCCGCCGCTGTCGTTCGCCACCAGCGGTACGCCGGCTGCGAGCGCTTCGAGACACGCGTTGGGACATCCCTGATGGATACCCAGCACCACCGCGACGTCGTGGCGCCAGAGTTCCGCGGGCGCATCGCGCATCGCGCCGTGCACCAGCACGCGCGTGCCGAGAATGTCGGTCGCTTGCGCGAGCGCAGTGCGCGCATAGTCGGCGTGGCGCGGCTCGACGCTCCCGTAGAAGTGAAGCGTCGCGCGCGGATAGCGCTGGAGGACAATCCTGAAGGCCGCGAGCACTTCCCCGACGAACTTGGTCGGCGCGAGGCGCCCGCTGACGGCGACGCTCGGCGCATCGGCTGCGGCGTACGCGGTCTTGATACAGCCCGGAACGGGAACGCCGTTGCGGATGACGGAGGCGCGCCCCCGCGTCCACGTGGGTGACCGTGTCTCGAACTTGTGCACCAGGCGATCGAGGCGCGCACCGTACTCCAACGCATCGAATGCGATGAGCTCCTGGAACGGTCCCGTCGCGGCCAGCTCCTCGAACGCGTACTCGCCCGGCGACACGTCCACCAGGCGTAACGAGGGCATCGCCACCGCGAACTTGGCGAAGAGGAGCTTCACCTTGGCGTCGACGTTCCAGAACACGACGATGTCGGCGCGGCGCTGTCGCGCAAGCACGAGCAGCGCTTCTACGTGATCGAACGGGTCGCGCGTGCCTGCGGTGCGCACGACGTCGACGTCGCGGCGCAGGAGATCGCGCAGGAATGCGTCGCTCGTGGATTCGCCCGTCACGGCGATCGTCGTGGACTCTCGTGAGGCGATCGCGGAGGCGAGATTGACGAGCGAACGTTGCGCCCCTCCGGTGTTGAGATTGGCGGTGACGAACAGCACGTGCGGACGCGAGCGACAGGGGGCGGCGAGATGCGCGAGCGTCCACGATCGATACGCCGGGAATCGCGTCCACGACGGCGCGGTGCGCGGCATCCGCGATGCGCGCATCAGCTCCCCGGCCCACTGCGCGGGGTCGGCCTCCCGATGCACGAGCGAAAGCGTCTCGTGCGGCAGCTCGCCTTGTCCGCCCACCCGCGACGCCACGACGGGCACACCCGATGCAAGCGCCTCCAGCGTGGCGATGCTCAAGCCCTCGTGCATGCTCGTGTTGAGGAGGATGTCGAACGCCGGCAGGCACTGCGCGGCCTCCGCGATCGGCCCCGCAAGCACGACGTCGCGCGCAAGACCCAGGCGTTCGCGCTGCGCACACACCGCATGCCAGGCGCGCGGACCGTCGCGTCCGGCTGGTCCGCCCACGATCACGAGGCGCGCACCGGGCACCATGCGCTTCAGCGATGCGAGCACACGCAAGGCGAACGGATAGGCCTTTTGCGGCTTGACGCCGCCGATCATGCCCACGAGCAACGCATCGCCCGGAATGCCCCACGCGATCCGCCACCGCGCCCGCGCGGCCGGATCGTGCGCGGGCACCTGCGGCACGTGTCGCACAATGTGGATTGCGCCCGTCACGCCCGCCTCGCGCAGCTCGGCCGCGCACGCGCGCGACACCGCAACGACGAGCGGCTCCGCACGCAACTCGTCGACGCTGTCGATCCAGCCGGCGCGCGCGTTGTGCACGACCGGCACCGGCGTCACGCCGCCACGTCGCAGCGCATCGCGCTGCACCGCGGTGAGCAGGTGGCAGAGGACGAGCGAGGCACATGACAACGTGCGCGCGAAGGCTTCGAGCGCACGAGGCGCGCCCTCGATGCGCGACACCTCGATGCCTTCGGGGAGCCGATACTCGACGTCGAGCCCGCGCAGCACCACGAGACGGACACGGACGCGTCCCCGGACACGCGCCGCCCAATCGACCACGATGCGCTCGGCGCCGCCGAGGGCGAGGGCGGGCAGGACGACGACGAGTTCCTCCTGCAGCGGCGGAAGGAGCGGCGCCTGCGCAGCACCCTCCGCGGAGGCCAGCGCTCGCGCAAGCGCTGCCTCGGCACTTCCCTGGTCGATGCGACGGGCGGGCGCGCCGCGGGTCACGGCGGCGCCGTCAGCGCTTGGCGAGAAGCGCGCGACCGACGCGCGAGTGCGTCGGTCGGCCGAGCGCCGCGCAGATGTATTCGCCCGCATCGATCACGCGGTCGAGATCGATGCCGGTGGCAATGCCGAGACCATGCAGCATGTACAGGACGTCCTCGGTGGCGACGTTGCCGGTCGCGCCCTTTGCGTACGGACAGCCGCCGAGTCCGGCCACCGAGCTGTCGAACACGGCCACGCCGCACTCGAGCGACGTGTAGATGTTGGCGAGCGCCTGGCCGTAGGTGTCGTGATAGTGGCCCGCGAGCCTTTCCACGGGCACGTGCGCGGCACACGCTTCGATCATGGCCTTGGTCTTGCCGGGCGTGCCGGTGCCGATCGTATCCGCGACGGAGACTTCATGGCAGCCCATGTCGTAGAGCGCCCGCGTCACCGTTGCCGCGGCGCTGGGCGCGATCTCGCCTTCGTAGGGACACCCGAGCGTGCACGAGACGTAGCCGCGCACGGGGATGCCGTGCTCGCGCGCAGCAGCGACGACAGGCTCGAACCGCACGAGGCTCTCGGCGATCGACGTGTTGATGTTCTTCTGCGAGAACGATTCCGACGCGGACGCGAACACCGCCACTTCCCCGACCCGGGCGGCGAGCGCTGACTCGAAGCCCTTCATGTTGGGCACCAGCGCCGCATAGACGACGCCGGGCTTGCGGCGAATGCGCGCCATCACCTCGGCGCCGTCGGCCATCTGCGGTACCCACTTGGGCGAGACGAAGGACGCGGCCTCGATGGCGGGCAGGCCCGCGTCGCTAAGCCGGTCGATGAGGCCGACCTTCACGTCCGGCAGCACTTGCGCGAGCACCGTCGCCGTGTC
>CAZIZD010000113.1:0-12061 GCA_964543615.1 uncultured Alcaligenaceae bacterium
GAGGACGGATTCCTTGAGGGATGCGAAGTTGCCCGCTGCAGCGCGATCGACCAGGTAACGAAGGAAGCGCCGGTGTTGCGGCGACTGGCGGAAGGGCCTGCTCGCGAGAATGCGCGCGATCTCGCCTTCCAGGAGATCGGGCGGGACCTCGTCGAAGCGGGGCGACGACGGGGAGGCTGCGGAGTTGGCGGAATCGAGCAAGGCGCGGCGGGCGGCACGGGGCTCCTGGGGACGCTCAATCATAGCGCCGGATCCCCCGGGACGGCGTGTCCCCTCGTCGCCCCGCCGGGGGTACTGGTCAGTTTGAAACCCGCTACCAGCCGGGGACGACGCTAGGCACCCCGCAACCGGATCTGGTTCGGCAGCGGCACCGACCGGCGCAGCACGTCCTCGGACAGCCAGATGGCGGACCGGCGCGCCCGCTCCGCCACGACCGGAAGGGGCAACTGGCTGTAGTCGTCGTTGAAGACTTCGAAGCTGTAATCGCCGCGATAGCCCAGCGAGTCGAGGCGCATCACCAGTTCGGCCAGCGCCTCGCTGTGCACGCCTTCGCCGGGGAAGACCCGGAAGTGGCGCGCGGTGGCGATGCGCTCCTCCACCGTGCGGATCTCCTGCCACATGAAGTCGGCGAGCTGCACGAGGTAGATCTTGTCGGGCGAGAGCATCTCGAGGTCGTCGAGCGACGACTTGGTCGCGAACGCGTGGAACGAATCGATGCCGATGCCGAGGTTGGGCGCGTCCGCGCGGCACACGATGTCCCAGGCGTCGGGGAACTCGCTGATCGTGCGCCCCCATGACAGGCCCTCGTAGGCGATCCGGATGCCGAAGGGAACGGCGAGCATCGCGAGCTTGCGCAGATCGCGCGCCAGCGTGTCGCGGTCCTGGCTCGCGTGCGAGGACGTCGACGAGCACACGAGCAGCACCTGCGATCCGATCGCGTGGCACATCTCGAGCATCGCCTTGGCGATGTCCACCTTGTATTCGTGCAGGTGACCCGAGAGCCCCTCGAAGTCGCGCAGCACCTGGAAGCCGGTCACGCGCAGTCCCGAATCGCGCACGACGCGCGCAGCCGCCTCGACGCCGCCGTCGTGGCCCGCGATGTCGCGCGCGGACAGCATGACCTGCGTGAAGCCCGCGTCGCGCATCGCGGCGAGCTTGGCCGGCAGCGATCCCGCGAGCGAGATCGTGTCCATGCCGAAATCCGAGAAATTGACGTGGGGATGTTCCACGTCACTTCCGATCGTCGTGGACCAGCTCGAACATCACGCCGCCCATTTGCGGCTGCGTGAGCGCGCCGCGCGGATCGGAGTGCAGGCCTTCGGACTCGACGAAGGACACCCCGCGCGCGCGCAACGCGCTGACGGTCGCGAGCACGTCGGGCGTGCCGAGGCCGACCCGCTGCAGCGACTCCTCGGGCTCGACGTCGAGGATGCCGGGCTTGGGCTCGATCAGTTGCAGGAAGAAGCTGCCGTCGGGGCTGCGCAGGATGCGGCCCTTGGGCAGGATGCCGTAGCGCTGCTCGTCGGGCAGCGGCACGAAGCCCATCAGCTCGCGATAGAACTCGGTCCAGTCCTCGGTGCGGTCGTTGCCGATGTACTGCACGATGCCGAACCAGTGCAGGCCGGTGAGCGCGGGCGGGCGCGGATCCACCGTGGGGATCAGCGTGAAGTCGACGTCGTAGATCGAGAAGTCGCGGTAACGATCGACGAAGTAGATGCGGCTCGATCCCGGGCCGTGAATGGCGGGGATGTTGAGCTCCATGACCGCGACGTTGGTCGGCACCGCCCAGGCGCCGGAGGCGATCACGTGGCGATACGCGGCCGCGGCATCGCGCACCCGCAGCGCGATCGCGGCGATGACCGGACGCTCGACCGGCTGCACGGCGCGCGGCAACCGGGCGACGTGCGCGTTGACGATGACGTTCATGTCGCCCTGCCGATACAGCAGGACTTCGCGCGAGCGGTGCCGCGCGACGGGACGGAATCCCATCGTCTCCAGCACCTGGCCGAGCGCCTGCGGCTTGGTGGTCGAGTATTCGATGAACTCGATGCCGTCGAGGCCGATGGGATTGGTGGCGTCGGCGATCAGCTCGCGGTCGGAAGTGTCGGTCATCGTCAAGGCTCCTCGACGGTTATTCTGGCACGAGCCGATCCGTCAGGGCGTGAAGACGCCCGGGAAGATCCACAGCAGCACCGCGGTCATCACGACGTATCGCAGGAACTTGCCGATCGCCATGTAGAGCGTGCACGGCCAGAAGGGCAGGCGCAGCCAGCCCGCCACCGCGCACAGCGGATCGCCGACGACCGGCAGCCACGAAAGCAGGCAGGCGCGCGGCCCGAACCGCTCGAGCCAGCGCAGGGCGCGTGGGTGCGCCACCGCGGGATTCTTCGTCACGCGTTCCGTCGCGCGCTCCGCGATGTAACCCATCCACCATGAGACGGCGCCGCCCAAGGTGTTGCCCGCGGTGGCGACCAGGATCGCGGGCCAGAAGAGATCGGGGTTGAGCTTGACGAGGCCGAACACCACGGGCTCGCTGCCCATCGGCAGCAGCGTGGCCGAGATGAACGCGATGACGAAGACGGTTGATAGCCCGTACTTCGGCAGCGCAAGCGCCGCCAGGAGGTCGGGGATCCAGGCGTCCATAGAGGGTCAGGTTCAAATATCGCTTGACCGCATTCCACCACGACGGCGGGGCCGAAGAGAAATTTGAACCTGACCCTGTTTGCGCTAGGCGAGCGTCAGCGGGAGCGTGCGCAGCCGCTTGCCCGTCGCCTGCGCGAGCGCGTTGGCCACGGCGGGCGCGAGGGGCGGCACGCCGGGCTCGCCCACACCGGTGGGCTTGGCGGTGGACGGCACGATGTGCACCTCGATCGCCGGCATCTCGCCGATGCGCAGGATCGGATAGTCGTGGAAGTTCGACTGCTCGACCACGCCGTCCTTCAGCGTGATCTTGCCGTAGAGCGCCGCCGACAGCGCGAAGCCGATGCCGCCCTCCATCTGTGCACGGATGTTGTCCGGGTTGACCGCCACGCCACAATCCACCGCGCACACCACGCGGTCGACCTTCCACTTGTTGTCCTTGTCGACCGTCACCTCGGCGACCTGTGCGACGAACGAGTTGAACGACTCGTGCACGGCGATGCCGCGCCCGCGCTTCTCGCCCGCCTTGCCCGGCGCGAGCGGCTGCGACCAGCCGGCCTTCTCCGCGGCGAGCGCGAGCACCGCGAGATGACGCGGGTGCTTGGCGAGTAGCTCGCGCCGGAAAACGACGGGGTCCTTCCCGGCGAGTGCCGCGAGCTCGTCCATGAACGTCTCGGTGGAGAACGCGGTGTGCGAGGAGCCCACCGAACGCCACCACAGGACCGGCACGCCGACGTTGGTCGTGTGCAGATCGACGGTCATGTGGGCAAAATCGTAGGGCAGGTTGGACGCTCCTTCCACGCTGGTGATGTCGATGCCGTCCTTCACCATCTGCGACTCGAACGCAGTTCCGGCCAGGATCGATTGCCCGACGATGCGGTGATGCCATCCCGCGACCTTGCCGTCGCTGCCGATGGCCGCGCGCATCGCGTGCACGTACGCGGGCCGGTAGAAGCCGCCGCGCATGTCGTCCTCGCGTGTCCACACGAGCTTGATCGGGATGCCGACCTTGTCGCTCTTCACGAGCTGAATCGCGATGTTGACCGCTTCCAGCACGTAGTCGGACATCGCGCTCGCGCGCCGTCCGAAGCTGCCGCCCGCGAACAGCATGTTGAGCTTGATCTGTTCCGGCTTGAGTCCGGTCACGCCCGCGATCGCGAACTGGTCGCCCGTCTGGAACTGCTCGCCGTTCCATATCTCGCACGACTCGCGCGTGAGCTTGACCACGCAGTTCATCGGCTCCATCGCGGCGTGCGCGAGGTACGGGAACTCGTACGTGGCCTCGATCTTCTTCGCGCCGCCCGCGATGCCCGCTTCCGCGTCGCCGGCCTTCTTGGCGGGCTTGCCGGGCGTTGCCGCGAGCTTCCGGTACTCCGCGAAGATCTGGTCGGACGAGCCCTTGTATCCGGTCGCGTCGTCCCACTCGACCTTGAGCGCGTCGCGTCCCAACTTGGCGGCCCAGAACGTCGTTGCGATCACCGCCACGCCCGTGGGGATCTCCACGACGTAACGCACGCCCGGCACCTTGTTGACTGCCGTGGCATCGACCTTCGCGGCCTTGGCGCCGAAGCGCGGCGGATGCAGCACGAGCGCCGTGAGCATGTCGGGCAGCTTCACATCCTGCGTGAAGCGCGCGGAGCCGTTGGACTTTGCCTTCGAGTCGGTGCGGCGCACGTCCTTGCCAATGAATACGAAGTCCTTCGGGTCCTTGAGCTTGACCGAGGCCGGCACCGGCTGCTTGGACGCGGCATCGGCGAGCTCACCGAACGTGGCCTTGCGATTGCCCGAGGACACGACGCCGGCCTTCACCTGCACCGAGGCTGCCGGGACCTTCCATTGCTCCGCGGCGGCCGCGACCAGCATCGCGCGTGCGGCGGCTCCGGCCTGGCGATATTGCTCGTACGAGTTGGCGATGGCGGTCGAGCCGCCCGTGCCCTGCGCGGGTCCCCAGAGGAGATTGTTGTAGCGCGACGCGTCGGCCGGCGCGCCTTCCGCGCGCACCTGCGACCACGCGGCGTCGAGTTCCTCGGCAACGAGCGTGGGCAGTCCGGTGAACACGCCCTGGCCCATCTCGAGATGCTTCACGACGATCGTGACGGTGTTGTCCTTGCCGATGCGCAGGAACGCGTTCGGCTCGAAGGTGCCCGCGGCGGCGGAGCCGACGGTCTTGCCCGGGCCCGAGGCCTGCGCGGCGGCATCGCCGACGTAGAGGCCGAGCGTCAGGCCCGCGCCGGCGGCGGAAGTCTTCTTGAGGAAGGCGCGACGGGTCATCGTCGCGTCGACGATGGGTCGCATGCGCATGGGATTCATTTCGTCTTTCTCCTGGTGCTCACGCGAGCGACTTGGCCGCTTCCTTGATCGCGGCGCGGATGCGGACGTAGGTGGCGCAGCGGCACGCGTTGCCGGCCATCGCCTCGTCGATGTCCTTGTCGGTGGGACGTTTGTTCTTCGCCAGCAGCGCCGCGGCGGCCATCACCTGGCCCGACTGGCAGTAACCGCATTGCGGGACGTCGAGCTTCTCCCACGCGGTCTGCACGGCCCTGCCTTCGCGCGTGGCGAGGCCTTCGATGGTGGTGATCTCCACACCCGGCTTCAACGAGCCGAGTGCCGTCGTGCACGAGCGCGTCGGCTGGCCGTCGATGTAGACGGTGCACGCGCCGCACAGCGCCATGCCGCATCCGTACTTGGTGCCGGTGAGATTCAGGCTGTCGCGCAGGATCCAGAGGAGCGGCGTGTCGCCGGGCACGTTCGGCGAGATGTCGACGCGCTCCTTGTTGACGAAGAAGGTGGGCATGGCGATGGACTTCCGTGAAAGCGAGCCCGCCATTGTAGCCGCCGGAGCGCCCCACCGAGGGTCGACACAGGGCGCCGCGTATAATTCACCCCAAACCAACGAGGGCTTTCATGGAAGCGGACGAAATCAATCTCATCGCCAACACGCTCGGGGATGTCGCACAGCGCGCCGCCGAGATGCGGAGGTATCTTTGACTTCGATGTGAAGTCGGAGAGGCTCGCGGTCGTCTCGCGCGAGCTGGAAGACCCCAAGGTCTGGGATTCGCCCGATCGCGCGCAGGCGCTCGGCAAGGAGAAGAAGGAGCTCGACGGCATCGTCGGCACGCTGACCGAGCTCGACGCCGGGCTCGCCGACAGCAAGGAGCTGTTCGAGCTCGCGCGGACCGAAGCCGACGACGCGACGATGCTCGCGGTCAAGGAGGACGTCGATCGGCTCGCGAAGATCGTCGGCAACCTCGAGTTCCGGCGGATGTTCAACCATCCGCTCGATCCCGCCAACTGCTTCATCGACATCCAGGCCGGCAGCGGCGGCACCGAGGCGCAGGACTGGGCCTCGATGCTTCTGCGCATGTACCTCAAGTACTGCGAGAAGAAGGGCTACAGGACCGAGCTTCTCGAGGAGTCGGCGGGCGACGTGGCGGGCATCAAGAGCGCGTCGATCAAGGTCGAGGGCGACTACGCCTACGGGTACCTGCGCACGGAAGTCGGTGTGCATCGCCTCGTGCGCAAGAGCCCGTTCGACTCCAACGCGCGGCGCCACACGTCATTCGCGAGCGTGTTCGTGTACCCGGAAGTCGACGACTCGATCGAAGTCGAGATCAATCCGGCCGACCTGCGCATCGACACGTATCGCGCGTCGGGCGCGGGGGGACAGCACGTCAACAAGACCGACTCGGCGGTGCGCATCACGCACCTGCCGACCAACATCGTCGTGCAGTGCCAGAACGACCGGTCGCAGCACCGCAACCGCGCCGAAGCGATGCAGATGCTGAAGTCGAAGCTCTACGAGCTCGAGCTGCGCAAGCGGCAGGAGGCGCAGCAGAAGCTCGAGGACAGCAAGACCGACATCGGCTGGGGGCACCAGATCCGTTCGTACGTGCTCGACCAGTCGCGGATCAAGGACCTGCGCACGAACTACGAAGTGGGCAACACGCAGGCCATCCTCGACGGCGACCTCGACGACTTCATTGCGGCGAGCCTGAAGCAGGGCGTCTAGGCTCCGCATGGCGCTCACGCCTCTTCCCGGCCAGGCGATGCCAGCGTCCGGCGATCTCGATCGGCTTGTCGACAACGTCTGGATGCGGATCGCCGGAGGGCTCGACGGCCGCTGGCCACCGTGGGGGTTGCCCATGCTCGCCACGCAATCGCCCAAGGGGCCGCGAGCGCGCGTGCTCGCGCTGCGGGCCGCACGGCCGGACGCGCGCACGCTCGTGTTCCATTGCGACGCGCGCTCGGAGAAGGTGCGGGAGATCGACGCCGACGCTCGCGTGAGCGTGATCTTCTGGGACCCGACCGACGGCATCGAGGCACGCTTCACCGGACGCGCCGTGGTGCACCGGCAGGAGGACGTGACGCACGATGCCTGGCAAGGCGTATCGCGGCTGCGCCGTCTCGCTTCGCGTACCGCGGGGGCGCCTGGCGACGCCCTTCGCGCACCCGCGCGGCTCGATGCGCTGCCGCAGGCGTCCTACACGGATGGCTACGAGAATTTCGCCGTGGTTCACGTCGAGGTCACGAGCCTCGACTGGCTCTGGGTTGGCGCCGACGACCTCCGGCGCGCCGCGTTCGCGTGGACGGGCAGGAAGTGGCGGGGCGCCTGGAGCGTGCCGTAGATAGTTAACAAGTGTTGCAATAATTAACAATAAATGAAATTATATGGATCGTCGTCAACAAGCGAGGATCCGATGAATCCCACACCCCCCGGCTGGCCCCGGCTGTCGAGCTGTCTCTACTACGAGGACGCCGCCCGGGCGATCGACTGGCTCTGCGACGCGTTCGGCTTCGAGGTCCGGCTGCGCGTCGAGGATGACCAGGGGCGCATCGTCCACAGCGAGCTCACCTACGGCGAGGGTGTGATCATGGTCGGCCAGCAGCAGGACGATCCCGCCGCGCTGCCCGAGTGGAAGCGCGCGATGCGAAGCCCGCGCGCGCTCGGCGGCGCCAATACGCAGATGCTCATGCTGTACGTCGACGATGTCGAGGCGCATTGCGCCCATGCGCGCTCGCGCGGCGCGACGATTCACGAGGAGCCCGCGACCCACGACTACGGCGACGACTACTGGACCGACCGCAGCTACGGCGCCATCGACCTGGGCGGCCACCAGTGGTGGATCACGCAGCGCATCCGCAGCGGCGCCAAGGCGTGACGTCGGCCAAGGCCGCGCGTCTCAGCGCTTCGCTCGCCGCGCTCGCGGACGAGCGGCGGCGCGCGGTCATCCATGCGCTGCTCGAGCGGCCGAGGCGCGCCGGCGATCTTGCGAAATCGCTGGCGCTCACGCCGCCTGCACTCTCGCGCCACCTGCGCATCCTGCGGCAGGCGGGCCTCGTGACGGAGGACGCCGACGCGGACGATGCCCGTGCGCGCGTCTACAGCGTGCGCGAGCCGGGCTTCACGCCGTTGCGCCAATGGCTCGACGACGTCGAGTCCTACTGGTCCGCGCAGCTCGCGGCATTCAAGGCGCACGCGGAGAACAGGCGCCGATGACCGGCAACCGGGCGCGGGTGAGCGTCGCCGTGGCGGTGGACGCCGCGACCGCGTTCGAGGTCTTCACGGAGGAGATCGACCGTTGGTGGCGTCACGGCGCGCGCTTCCGCAACGCGGGATCGCGGCGCGGCATCGTGCGCATCGAGCCCGGCGTCGGCGGGCGCCTCTTCGAGTCGATCGAAGGCGAGTCCGCGACGCACGTGGTCGAGATCGGCCGAGTCCACGTGTGGGAGCCGCCCCGTCGCCTCGCGTTCTCGTGGCGCGCTTCCAACTTCGCGCCGCATGAATCGACCGAGGTGGACGTCGAGTTCACGCCGCAACGCAGCGGCACGCTCGTCACGGTCACGCACAGCGGATTTGCCGCGCTGCGCGACGACCATCCGGTGCGCCACGGCCTCTCCGGGAGCGCGTTCTGCGCCGAGATGGGCCGGTGGTGGGGCGACCAGATGGCCTCGCTTCGCGAGTGGGCTATGCTTGCGGGTTCGAACGACAAGTGAGCGCCTCCCAAGCCATGGCCGACCCGACGCCGATTCCCCAGGACGAGAACCAGATCATCGCCGAGCGCCGCGGCAAGCTCGCCGCACTTCGCGCGAAGGGCCAGGCCTTCCCCAACGACTTCCGGCGCGACTCGCTCGCCGCCGACCTGCACGCGAAGCACGGTGGCGAGACGAACGAGGCGCTCGAGGCCGCCACGATTCCCGTCAACGTCGCCGGCCGCATGATGCTGAAGCGCGTGATGGGCAAGGCGTGCTTCGCCACGCTGCAGGACATGTCCGGGCGCATCCAGCTCTACGTGACCATCGACGGCGTGGGCGCGGAGACGCTCGAGGCGTTCAAGCACTGGGACCTGGGCGACATCGTGGCGGCCAGCGGCACGCTCTTCAAGACGCGCACCGGCGAGCTGTCGGTCAAGGCGACGAGCGTGCGCCTGCTCGCCAAGTCGCTGCGGCCGTTGCCCGAGAAGTTCCACGGCATGACCGACACCGAGCAGCGCTATCGCCAGCGCTACGTCGATCTCATCACCAATCCGCAGGCGCGCGACGTGTTCGTCAAGCGCTCGCAGATCGTGCAGTGCATCCGCGAGTTCTTCGTCTCGCGCGGCTACCTCGAGGTCGAGACGCCGATGATGCATCCGATTCCCGGCGGCGCCGCGGCGCGGCCCTTCGTGACGCATCACAACGCGCTCGACATGCAGCTCTTCCTGCGCATCGCGCCCGAGCTCTACCTGAAGCGCCTCGTGGTCGGCGGCCTCGAGAAGGTTTTCGAGATCAACCGCAACTTCAGGAACGAAGGGATCAGCACGCGCCACAATCCCGAGTTCACGATGCTCGAGTTCTACGAGGCGTACCAGGACTACCACTACCTCATGGACCTCACCGAGGATCTCATCCGGCAGACGGCCACCAAGGTCCTCGGCACGACCAGCATCAGCTACCAGGGCAGCCCCATCGACCTCGCGCAGCGTTTCGACCGTCTCACGATGGCGCAGGCGATCCACCAATACAACCCGGAGCATTCGCTCGCAAGCCTCGCCGACCCCGCGTACCTGCGGCAGGCGCTCGCGCGTTACGAGGTGGAGGTGTTCCCCACGGACGGCCTGGGTCTCCTGCAGCTCAAGCTCTTCGAGGAGACGACGGAGGCCAAGCTCGTGCAGCCGACGTTCATCATCGCGCACCCGACGGACGTGTCGCCGCTCGCGCGCGCCAACGAGGCCAATCCCGCGGTGACGGATCGCTTCGAGCTCTTCATCACCGGACGGGAGATGGCCAACGGCTTCTCGGAGCTCAACGATTCCGAGGACCAGGCCGCCCGCTTCCAGTCCCAGGTCGACGCGCGCGAAGCGGGCGACGAGGAGGCGATGTACTACGACGCCGACTACATCCGCGCCATGGAATTTGGACTTCCCCCCACGGCTGGCGAGGGCATCGGGATCGACCGGCTCGTGATGCTGCTGACCGATTCGCCGTCGATCCGCGACGTGATCCTGTTTCCGCAGCTCAAGGTGGAGTGAGCCCTCGCGGGCCAAGACTCTTCCGGCTCGCCGAACGGCGTCCTTCCGCCTGCCCGCCTCGAATGCATCCAACCCCGGGGTTTCCACGTAAGTAGTCGTGTCGGGCAATTCGCCCTTACGCGGAAGGAATGGACATGCGCAAGCTCGTCGCGGCTGCAGTCGCAGCCTGTGGAATCGCTGGCGTCGCACAGGCGCAAATGGAGCTTCCCGAGCCGGTTCGAGTGCCGGCCGGCAACAAGGTCGCGATGGTGGCGACCGGCGTGGGTGAGCTCACCTACGAATGCAAGGCCAAGGCCAACGATGCGGCCGCGTTCGAGTGGGTGTTCGCAGGCCCGATGGCCAAGCTCATGGACGCCAAGACGCAGAAGGAAGTCGGCAAGTACTACGGCGGGCCCACGTGGGAGTCGATGGACGGGAGCAAGGTGACCGGCAAGCAGGTGGCCGTCGCGCCGGCAGCTGCCGGCAACATCCCCATGCAGCTCGTCAAGGCGGAGCCCGCGATGGGCAACGGGGCGATGACCGGCATCACGTACATCCAGCGTGTGAACACGAAGGGCGGCGTCGCGCCGTCGGACGCATGCACGTCGGCCGTCGCGGGATCGAAGAAGGTGGTTCCCTACCAGGCCGACTACGTTTTCTACAGGATGTAAGCAAGCCTCCACATACCCACCCACGGTATCTTGACTTATACCCTGGGTGGGTATAATATCACGGCATGCTTCCATCGGTGCCGGCAAAGGAACGGATCGACCTCGGACTGACCGGGATGACGTGCGCGGCATGCGCCACGCGCATCGAGAAGGTCCTCAACCGGCTGCCCGGCGTCGCGGCCAACGTCAACTTCGCCACCGAGACGGCGCGGGTCGGCTTCGATCCCGCGCAGACCACGCCGGAGCAACTGCTGGCGGCCGTCGCACGCGCGGGCTACGGCGCGGCTGTTCGCGAGGACCCGGAGGAGGACCGCAAGCGCGACGAGGCACGCAAGACCGTGGAACTCCGCGCGCTCGTGCGCGAGTTCGCAATTGCGGCGGTCCTCACGGCTCCGCTCCTCCTGCAGATGATCCCGATGCTCTTCGCGGGCGGGCACGACTTCGTCCCGCGCTGGTGGCAGCTTGCACTCGCCACGCCCGTTCAGCTGTGGGTCGGCCGCCGCTTCTACGTCGGCGCCTATCACGCGCTGCGAGGCGGCGGCGCCAACATGGACGTGCTCGTGGTGCTCGGCACGACCATGGCCTACGCATGGAGCGTCGCGGTCACCGTCATGGGACTGCACGTCCAGCACGTGTACTTCGAGGCGGGCGCCGCGGTGATCACTCTCGTGCTCCTGGGCAAGCTTCTCGAAGCGCGCGCCAAGGCGGGAACGTCGGCGGCGATGAAGGGATTGCTGAAGCTCGCGCCGCGCACCGCCCACGTCGTGCGCGACGGCGCGACGGTGGAGATCGACGTCGCGGACATCCGCGTGGGCGACCGCTTCCTCGTGCGTGCCGGCGAGAGCGTGCCGGTGGACGGCATCGTGCGCGACGGCGCGTCGAGCGTGGACGAGAGCATGCTCACGGGCGAGTCGCGTCCGGTCGCCAAGGGTGCGGACGCCGCGGTCTACGCAGGCACCGTGAACCAGGACGGGCTCCTCACGTGCGAGGCGAGCAAGGTGGGCCGCGACACGCTGCTCGCGGGCATCGTGCGCCTCGTCGCCGAAGCGCAGGGATCGAAGGCGCCGATCCAGCGCCTGGCAGATCGCGTGTCGGGCATCTTCGTGCCCATCGTGGTCGTCATCGCGCTCGTTACGTTCTTCGCGACGTGGGCCATCGCGGGCGACGTTGCGCAGGCGCTCGTGCACGCGGTGGCGGTGCTCGTCATCGCGTGTCCCTGCGCTCTCGGCCTTGCCACGCCCACGGCGATCATGGTCGGCACGG
>CAZIZD010000114.1:0-7223 GCA_964543615.1 uncultured Alcaligenaceae bacterium
TCCGGACGCGCGCGCAGGCCGTCGAAATCGACCAGCTCGTCCAAGAGGTCGCGCGCCTCGTCCTCCGGCATACCCACGATGCCGAAGGAGCTTCCTGAAACCGCATACAGCGACAGCCTGCCCGTGACCGGATGCGGCCGCGCGATCCTGTGCGTGATGAGCGGCATCTTCGCCTTCTGCTCGTCGGTGAGCACCGAGGCCACGGTGCGGCTCTTCTCATCCAGGTCGTTGCGGTTGCCGTAGTGATGGATGGCATAGAGCGGCGCGATGCGCTTCTTCATCGCGTCGGGCAGGTCGTCGTACGCGGCCTGCTGGTTGGCGAACAGCGTGTCGCCGCCCGCCTTGGGCACGACGCGCGAGTAGAGCGTGGTGGCGCGCGCGGGCACCGCGAGATACGAGTAGTCGCTGTGGAAGTACGATCCCGCGTCCTGCAGGCCCGTGGGCTGGCCGTCCTTCTTCACGTTGGAGAGGATCAGGATGTTCGGGTCGTCGGGATGATGGAACTGGTCGATCACGTGCGGCTGCGGCGGCCCGAAGCGCTTCGCGAACGCGACGAACTGCGCCGCGGTGATGTCCTGCGCCCGCAGCGCGAGCACCTGGTGCGCATAGAAGGCGCGCTCGAGCTCGCGCCATGCGGCGTCGGTCAGCGGGTCGCGCAGGTCGACGTCCGAGGCCTCGATGCCGAAGCTGGCGGTGAGTGGCGCAAAGCTCGCCATCACTTCCTCCATGGACATGTGGCGACGGAAGGCGAATGATAATGCCATGTGGCATCGAAGCGTTCCCTGGTTCCTTTCCGCTGTCGCGTTCGTGACAGGCTCGGCAGAGGCCTCGGCCGATGGCTTCGATGTAAGACGCTCGCGCCTCGCCGACGAGATCGTTGTCCAGGTGCGCGAGTCAGGCGCGGAGACGGGCGTCGCCAGCCTCTCCCCCTGTGTGCTGGAAGCGATTCGAACGGTCCCGCGGCACGCGTTCGTCCCCGCGGATGTCCCCGGAGACCCTTACGCCAACCATCCGTTACCTATCGGTCATGGCCAGACGATCTCGCAGCCCTTCATCGTCGCGCTGATGACCGAGCTCGCTGCACCTTCCCCATCGGCCCGCGTCCTCGAAGTGGGAACCGGCTCCGGTTACCAGGCTGCAGTGATCGCCCCGTGCGTGTCCCGCGTCTACAGCATCGAGATCGTGCGAACGCTGGGCGAGCGCGCGCGGGCGACGCTCGAATCCCTCGGCGTTCGCAACGTCGAGGTGCGCGTTGGCGACGGCTACAAGGGGTGGCCCGAAGCCGCGCCCTTCGACGCAATCCTCGTGACTGCCGCGCCCGATCACATCCCGCAGCCGCTGGTCGACCAGCTCGCGCCACGCGGGCGCATGGTCATCCCCGTAGGCTCGCGTTACGGCGTGCAGGAGCTCCTCGTGATCACCAAGGACGCGGACGGCCGCGCGGTGAAGCGCAGGACCATCCCCGTGCGCTTCGTGCCGCTGACACGGGAATGACGCAGTGAGAGCCCTTCAGGCCGGACGCTGACCGGTGCGATAGCCGGCGGACTGAAGTCCGCCCTACTTCAGGAACTCCGGCCGGATGAGCTCCGGCAGCCACAGGGGAATCCGCGGCCAGACGATCATCGCGGACAGAACGAGGAGCATCGGTACCAGCATGATCATCGTGTCCTTGAGCGCGAAACGCAGCGGCACCTTGGCGACGGAGCAGGACACCAGGAGGCACATCCCGTACGGCGGCGTGACCAGCCCGAAGGCGAGCGCCACGATGCTGATGATGGCGAACGAGACGGGATGCATGCCCACGGATTCGGCGAGCGGCTGCAGCACCGTGCCGACGATGATGATCGCGGGAATCGCGTCGAGGAAGCAGCCCACGACGAGGAACACGGCGACGATGAAGAAGCCGACGCCGATCGGGCCCATGCCCCAGGTCGCGACGTTGGCGAGCAGCGCCTTCGGGATCTGGTAGTACGCGAGGAGCCACCCGAAGATCGACGCCGTGCCCACGCAGAAGAGCGCGATCGCCGACAGCTTGCCCGTCTCGAGCAGCGCGCCCCACAACTGCTTGCCGCTCATCTCGCGATAGAAGCCCAGTGACAGGATCGCGGCGTAGATGACCGCTGCCGCCGCCGACTCGGTGGCTGTGAACCAGCCGAGCAGTATGCCGCCTACGATGATGAACGGCGTCATCAGCGCGGGAATCGACACGGCTGCAGCTTTGAAGAATTCCTTGAGGGAGGATCGCGGATAGGTGGGGTACTTGCGGATCTTGGCGTAGGCGTGGACCGTGGCCATCTGCGCGAGTCCGATCAGCAGCCCCGGGATCACGCCGGCGAGATATAGCCCGCCGATCGACACCTGCAGCACGCCACCCCACACCACCATCAGGATCGACGGCGGAATGATCACGGCGAGCACCGCGGACACCGCGGTGATCGCGATCGAGAACGAGAGGTCGTAGCCTTCCTTGACCTGCGCCTCGATGAAGATCTTGCCCTGGCTTGCCGCATCCGCCGTCGACGAGCCCGAGATGCCGGCAAAGAACACGGACAGGAGCACGTTGATCTGCGCGAGCGCACCGGGAAACGTGCCCACCATCGTTCGCGACAGGTGGACGAGGCGGTCGGTGATGCCGCCGACGTTCATCAGGTTCGCCGTCAGCAGGAAGAACGGCACGGCGAGCAGGATGAACGAGTTGTAGGCCTTGAACGTGGTGTTGAAGATCACCATCGGCGACAGCCGCGGCTCGATGAACAGCACGGGGACGCACGCCAGCAGCAGCGCGAAGGCGACCGGCACGCGCAGGATCATGAGCAGGAAGAAGCCGCCGAAGAGCCACATCGCGGCGACGGCGGGGGTGAGCGTCGCGGTCATGCGCGGCGTCCTAGACGAGGCTGCCGGTGCCGACGTCGCGCGCGATGGCAACGTCGTGGGGCGTGGGCCCGTAGAGCAGGATGCGGATGTCGGCGCGCAGGCGCGGGATGCCGAAGATCAGCCACGTGATGCCGGTGAGCGGCCATGCCGCGAAGATCCAGGCCATGGGCAGGTCGGCGAGCTCGGAGGTCTGGTTCCAGCCGAACTGCACGAACTTGATGCCGTACCACACGAATATGAGCGCCGAGACGAGCACGAAGAGCATCGAGACGAGGCCGACCGCCGCGTTGCCGCGCGCCCCCATCCTGGGCCAGACGTCCACCTCGAAGTGCGTGCCCTCGCGCACGCCGATCATGGCGCCGATCATCACCAGCCAGATGAAGAAGAACCGCGCCATTTCCTCCGTCCAGATCCAGGCGGGTATGAGCCCGGTCTGGCGCGAGATCATCTGGAGCGTCACGGGAACGAGAAGCGCGACCACCGCCGCCACGAGCAAGACATTGAGGAGCTTGTAGTAGGCGTCGGCGAGTTTTCTCATGCGCTGCTCCGGAACAGGAGGGAACAAAAAGGCCGGCGCAACGACGTGGCGTCAGCGCCGGCCTTCACTGCGATTGCTGCTACATCGCGTTGATCTTGTTGTAGATGTCCGTCGCGCCGATTTCCTTCGCGTAGTCGGCCATCACCGGGTCCGCGAGCTTCTTCATCTGCGCGCGGTCGGCGAAGGGGATCTTCTTGAGCTTGCCGGACTTCTCGAGGGCGTCGAGCTTCAGCGAGTCCTGGCTCGACTCCAGCTGGCGGCCGAAGACGCCCGCTTCCTTGCCGGCCTTGAGGATCGCGGCCTGCAGGTCGGGGGGCAGCTTCTTGAACGACTTGCCCGAGAAGCAGATCGGACGGATCGTGATCGCATGCTGCGTCATGTTGAGGTTCGGGCCGACTTCGTAGAACTTCATCGCTTCCACGCCCGCCGCCTCGTTCTCGCCGGCCTGGATCACGCCGTTCTGGATCGCGTTGTAGACCTCGTCGTACGCGATGACCGTGGGCGACATGCCGATCGCGGCGAAGGTCTTGCTCCAGATCGGCGCGCCCTGGACGCGGACCTTGAGCCCCTTCATCTCCTGCAGGTTGCGCACGGGCTTGTTGGCGAAGATGTTGCGCGTGCCGCCGCCCGCGTAGCCGATGAGCATCACGTCACCCTTGGCCGCGACCTCGTCGGCGATGGGCTTCAGCGTGTCGGCGTCGAGCACCTTGTTCCAGTGATCGAGGTCGCGGAACAGGAACGGCGCGTCGATGAATGGCGCCGCCTTGCTGAAGGTGGACATGTGGGCGGGCGACACGATCGCGTAGTCGACCGAGATGCCCTGGTTCATGAACGCGAAGTAGTCCTTCTCGAGGCCCAGCTCGCTGTTCTTGTGCATCACCCAGTTGATGGGCTTGCCGTAGTACTTGGACGTGAGCTCCTGGAACCTCACGAGCGCACGGGTGAAAGCATGATCGTCGTTGAACTGCGAGGCGCCGTGCAGCGTGATGGGCTGCTGGGCCGCGACGCCCGCGGCCGCCGTAAGCGCGACGGCGGCGAGCAGCGCGCGAATGATGTGTCGCATGGAACTCCTCCTCTGGTTGAAACCTGCTCGTCGGCGCGCTCGGGACTCCGGCGCGCTCTGGTCAAGTGGTCCGACCAATTGTCACCGCGGGGCGGCCGCGATGTCAAACATCGCGAACATGCGCCCCTGGGCCGCGGCGATCAGTGCTTGTGGCCGCCAGTCAGCGGGCGGACGACGGCGGTCACGTCCTGCGTCGTCTTCTTGCCGGACTTGTCGGCGAAGGTGAGCGTGATGGGCACCTTCTCGCCTTCCTTGAGGGGTTGCGCGAGGTCCATGAGCATGACGTGATAGCCGCCGGGGGCGAGGGCCACGGTCTTGCCCGCCGGCAGCGGCAGGTTGGGCACCGCGCGCATCTTCATGACGCCGGCGTCCATCGCCATCTCGTGGATTTCGACGACCTTGGCGACCGGCGAGGCGGCGGCCACCAGGACCGCGTCGGTGCTGCTCGACAGTTGCATGAATGCGCCCGTGGCCTTCTGGCCCTGGACCGTGCCGCGCACCCAGGCGTCCTTCACGGTGACGTCGGCGTTTGCGGCTGAGGTGATGATGGCGAGTGCAAGACCCGCGGCGAACGGCTTGATCGGCATTGCGATTCCCTTGAAATTGCAGGTGGCGCACGCGCAAGGACGCGCGCGAAAAGACGGACCGTCGGCTGTCGACGGCGCTGATGGATCAGGCAGCGTGAGGCGGCGCGCGCGCATTGCCTCCGGCAACGGCGATGGGCGGCGCGACGACGCTTTGCGCTCGCGCGGCCTCGAACGCCGGGCCGGGTGACGCGAAGGACGATGGCGACGGCGGGAGGACGCCGGTGCACAGGCAGCAGGCGGCGCATCCTTCCTCGCCCGCACTGCTGGGCATGCCCTCGGGGTCCGCGTTGCCCTGGGTTCGGCACACGTCGGCCAGCGCGCCGTTGCCACTCGCAAAGGCTGCCGCGTGCGCGGGCACGACGGTCGAGACGAGCAGCGCCACCGCGGTCAGTAGCGCGGCGAGGCGTTGTCCGGGACGGGCTTTCTCCACGCGCCGGATTCTACCGCCGGGCGACTTCGATTGCGGTCGGGCCACTGGCGCGCCGGTGTTGTGCGCTGCCGGCGGCGATATCCGGATGCAGGGCATGGCGGCTCGTATTGCGAGTGATTCTCATTTATTATACAATCCGACTGATCCTGTTCACCCATCCGATCCCTCGGTCCATGCTTCTCTGCGAACTTCCCAACGGCGTCGACGCGACCGTGGCCGGTGTCGAAGCGGTCGACGGCCACGCCGACCCGGCCTTGCTGCGACGGTTGGCGGACCTGGGCTTCATCGCGGGAGAATCGGTGCGCGTGCTGCGGCGCGGTCCTGGCGGCCGCGAGCCCGTCGCAGTTCAGGTGGGCGACACCCTGCTCGCGCTGCGCCTCGTCGAGGCGCGCTGCGTCCGGGTACAGGCGGCCTGAGGGCTCGCGACCACGATGGCCACCGTCGCCGCCGCGAGCACGGCCCCGCGCGCAAGGCGGATGCGCATCGCCCTGGTCGGCAATCCCAACTGCGGCAAGAGCGCGCTCTTCAACCTGCTGACCGGGAGCCGGCAGAAGGTCGCGAACTACGCGGGCGTGACGGTCGAGCGCAAGTCGGGCACCGCGCGGCTGCCCGGCGGGGAGACGGTGGTGGTGCTCGATCTGCCCGGGGCGTACAGCCTCGCGCCGGCCACGCCCGACGAGCAGGTGATGGCCGACGCGATCGCGGGAAACCTGCGCGACGACGCCGCCCCGGACCTCATCGTGGCGGTGGTCGACGCGACCAACCTGCGCATGAACCTGCGGCTGGTGCTCGAGCTGAAGCGCCTCGGCCGCCCCATCCTCGTCGCGCTCAACATGGCCGACGTCGCCAAGTCCAACGGGCTTGCGATCGACGTTGCGCGCCTCTCGGAGGAACTCGGGCTGCCGGTCGTCGAGACGGTGGCGGTCAGGCGCAACGGACACGCCGCGCTGGTCGCCAGGCTCGACACGCTGCTCGCGGCGCGGGTCGCTGCAGCACCGCCGCCACTCGCCGAGCTTCCGCCGCCCTCGTCACCCGATGCCCTGCATCGCGAGGTGCGGCGCATCCTCGCCGCGAGCGCCCCCAACGCCGCGCGCGCTTCACGCTTCCAGCACCGCATCGACGCGATCGTGATGCAGCCGGTGCTGGGACTCGTGCTCCTCGCGGTCGTGCTGCTCCTGGTGTTCCAGGCCGTGTTCTCGTGGGCGACGCTTCCCATGGACGCGATCAAGTCCGGCGTCGCGGGGCTCGGGCATCTCGTGGCCGATCGCATGGACGCGGGTCCATTGCGCAGCCTCGTCGTCGACGGCGTCATCGCCGGCGCGGGAAGCGTCCTCGTCTTCCTGCCGCAGATCCTCATCCTGTTCTTCTTCATCCTGGCGCTCGAGGATTCGGGCTACCTGCCGCGCGCGGCCTTCCTGCTCGACAACGTGATGGGAAAGGTGGGGCTCTCGGGGCGCGCGTTCATTCCGCTGCTGTCGAGCTTCGCGTGCGCGGTGCCGGGCGTGATGGCCACGCGCTCCATCGCCAACCCGCGCGACCGCCTGACGACCATCATGATCGCGCCGCTGATGACGTGCTCGGCGCGTCTGCCCGTCTATGCGCTGCTCATCGGTGCCTTCGTGCCCTCTCGCGCGGTGGGGCCGTTCAACCTGCAGGGACTCACGCTCTTCGGCCTTTACGTTGCCGGGGTCGTGTCGGCGATGGCGGTCGCGTGGATTCTTCGTCGCGGCT
>CAZIZD010000114.1:7233-12003 GCA_964543615.1 uncultured Alcaligenaceae bacterium
CGCGCTCGCGCTACCAGCCGCTGCTGCTCGAGCTCCCGCCCTACCGGTGGCCCAACGCGCGCAACCTCGCGCTCGGACTGTGGCAGCGCACGTCGATCTTCCTGCGCCGCGTCGGCACGATCATCTTCTCGCTTACCGTGATCCTCTGGTTCCTCTCGAGCTATCCCGCGCCGCCGGAAGGCGCCGCAGGGGCGGCGATCCAGTACAGCTATGCGGGACAGCTCGGCCGGCTGCTGGAGCACGTGTTCGCGCCCGTGGGATTCAACTGGCAGATCGCGATCGCGCTGGTGCCCGGCCTCGCGGCGCGCGAAGTCGCGGTAAGCGCGCTCGGCACGGTGTATGCGCTGTCGGGTGCGGGCGACGACGTCGCGGAGACGTTGGGTCCGATGATCGCGCAGACGTGGTCGCTCGCCACGGCGTACGCGCTCATCGCGTGGTACGTGTTCGCGCCGCAGTGCCTGTCGACGCTGGCGGTGGTCAAGCGCGAGACCAACTCGTGGCGCTATCCGCTCATGATGGCGGCGTATCTTTTCGCACTCGCGTACGCGGCGGCGTTCGCCACGTTCCGCGTGACGTCCTGGATCACGGCCTGACCATGGACATCCAGTCCGCGATCGTGGGCGTGGTCGTCGCTGCATGCGCGGTACATGCGCTCGTCACGTTCGCGCCTGCGGCGGCGCGCCGCCGCGCGGCCTCGATGCTGTTGCGGGTGCCGATGCTGCGAGGCAATGCGCGTCTTGCGCGCGCGAGCGCGGCGAGCGGAGGCTGCGGCTGCGACGGGTGCGATCGCGCCCCGCCTCCCGCGACAAAGGGGAAGGTGATCCCGCTTCGTCGCGTGGGATAATTCGGGGGATGGGCGGTTCCCCTTCCGTCATCGCGGCTCCCGTGCTTGCGCGCGCAGAAAAGCGCGCGCGTCCGCGCGTCGTCGCCGCGTGGCTTCTCGCATGCTGCGCGCTCGTGTTCGCCATGATCGTCGTAGGCGGCGTCACGCGCCTCACGCATTCGGGCTTGTCGATCACGGAATGGCAGCCCATCGTAGGTACGCTGCCGCCCCTGTCGGAGAGCGACTGGAAGGTCGCGTTCGAAAAGTACCAGGCCACGCCCGAGTACAAGCTCGTCAACCAGGGGATGTCGCTCGCCGAGTTCAAAGGCATCTTCTGGTGGGAGTACGCGCATCGCCTGCTCGGGCGCGTGATCGGCGTCGCCTTCCTCGTGCCGTTCCTCTGGTTCGTCGCGCGTGGCGCGATCCCCAAAGGCTATGGCAGTCGCCTCGCGGCGATCTTCGTGTTGGGCGGCCTGCAGGGCGCCATGGGCTGGTACATGGTGAAGAGCGGGCTCGTCGACGATCCGCGCGTGTCGCAGTTCCGCCTGACCGCGCACCTCGTGCTCGCCTTCGTGATCCTGGGCGCGATGCAATGGGTGGCCATGTCGCTTCTCTTTGCGGCGCCCGCCGCGCGCACGAACGACGCGCGCGGCCCGCGCCGCCTCGCGTTCGCGGTCGTGGCGCTCGTCCTGCTCATGATCGCCACCGGCGGCTTCGTCGCGGGCATCCGTGCGGGCTTCGCGTACAACACGTTCCCGCTCATGAATGGCCACGTGATCCCGCCCGAGGCGATGCTCCTCACGCCCTGGTGGAAGAACTTCTTCTACAACATGGCCATGGTGCAGCTCGATCACCGGATCGCCGCGTACCTCCTGGCCATCGCCGTGCCCGTCCTGTGGTGGCGCGTGCGGCGGCATGGCGCGGCGCCCCGTCGCGCTGTGGCCGGCGCCAACCTGCTCCTCGCCATGCTGTGCGTGCAGGTCGCGCTCGGCATCCTCACGCTCGTCAACGTCGTGCCGCTGCCGCTCGCGGCCCTGCACCAGGCGGGCGCGGTGCTGGTCTTCGCCCTGGCGCTCAATGTCGCGCACGCCCTTCGCTGACGGTGGCGGGACTTATAATGGGCGCATGACCGATACCCGCGCCCTCGACGAGCCCCTGAGCGACGCCGAGCTCGACGAGCTCGAAGGCTTCCTCGCCTCCGACGCCGTGCCCGAGGACTGCATGGACCTCGAGATGCTCGACGGCTTTCTCGCGTCCATCGTGAGCGGGCCGGAGCAGGTGCAGCCTTCCGAATGGCTCCCGCAGGTGTGGAGCGACGGCGGCCGCGGCTCCACGCCGGCCTACGAGAACAGTGCGGAGGCCCAGCGCATCATGGCGCTGATCCTGCGTCACATGGTGGGCATCCAGCGCACGCTCGCCGAGTCGCCCACACGCTTCAAGCCGCTTCTCTACCTGCCGGAGGAGAAGAAGGCCGACGACCGCCAGCCTCCGGAAGGCACCGCCTGGTGCGAGGGCTACATGGCCGGCGTCAAGCTGCGCGACGAGGCATGGCAGCCGCTGTACGACGCGGAGGACGCGCGCGACTGGATCTTTCCCATCGAGGCCCTCGCCTTCGGCGACCAGGACCCCGAGTTCGCGGAGTGGATCGACGACAAGGAAAAGCGCGCGAGCCTCGTCGAGGAGCTCGCGGTTGCTTCCGTCCTCATCTATCGCTTCTGGCAGGCGCGGCGGCAGCCGCAAACGCGCGGCAGCGGCACGCGCCGCACGCTGACCGACGCCGCGCGCAAGTCGCGCGAGCGCCTGCATTAGGCGCAGCGCCGCTTTCCTGGCGTTGCCCTAGCCCTGCTGACGCGGACCCGCGCCGCCGTTCCTCGCCTTGCAAGCCGCGGTTGCGACGCGCATCGCGCGCTCGTTGTGCGTCTCGCATTCCTGCTGACGCATTGCCAGGGGACCTGCCGTGCGGCCGTCCGCCGCAGCGGCGCCGGCTGGCGGTTCCTCCACCGTGAAGGCCTCGGTCATTGCGTGCGGCATGGCGTCCCTCGTGAGTCGCGTGCGCGGGTTCCGGATCCGGAACGCGAAGGCTCGCGGGTGGCACGGAAGCGGGTCGCTTCCGGTGCGGACGTTCCACATCAAGCCTTGCGTGGAATATTCATTCCATTTGCCGCGACTGTCAAGAGGCGGGCGTGCGCTTCCTGGCCGGGCGCGCCTGCTTCTTGGCGCCCGGGCGCGCGTCTTGCCCGTTGCGCTCGGCCATCGCGTAGCCCAAGGCCATGACGAGCGCCTGCGCCGCGCAGAGGGGCGCCACGAGCGAGCGGAACTGGACCGTGGGGTCGTCGCCGATGAGCAGCGTGACGCGTGCGAACCTCGCGAGCGGGGACACGGGCTGGTCGGTGATGGCGATGACGGCGGCGCCCTGCTTGTGCGCGGCTTCGGCGGTCTCGATCACCTCCTGCGTGTAGCTCCGAAAGCTCGCCGCCACGAGCACGCTGCCCCGCCGCAGCATGCCCGCCTGCTGGCGCAGCATGCCGCCGACCGAATCGAGGAGGAACGCGCGGAACTCGAGCTGGGCGAGGCCGTAGGCCAGATAGGACGCCACCGGAAACGCCCGGCGCTGGGCGAGCAGGAACACCGAGTCGGCGCCCAACACGAGGTCGGCCGCGGCGCGCAGCCGCCTCGGGTCGAGATGCTCGCGCATGCGCTCGAGCTCGCGTATGGAGCTGTCCACCAGCTGCGGCAGCACGTGTCCCTGGTCGCCGCCGGTGCGGCGCAGTTGCTCGATGCGCTCCCGGTACGTGGACGACCTTGCGACGAGCCGGTCGCGGTAGACGCGCTGCAGCTCGGTGAACCCCGAATAGCCGAGCGCGTTGGCGAAGCGGATCACCGCGGACGGCGGAACGGCCGCGTCGCGTGCGATCTCCGCGACGGTGGCAAGCGCGATCGCATCGGGGTGGCCGAGCACGTGACGCGCGATGCCTTGCAGGCGTGCCGGGAGCTCTGGATACGCCTCGGTGATGCGGCGCGCGAGCTCGTCGTAGCTCTGGACGGAAGCCATGCTCGAACGGAGACGCGTTGCCGCGTCCCCCCGCGAATGGATGGAACGTTTATTCTACGTGCGATCGCACGCGGGATGTGCGTTTCGGGCGCTTCGGGTCACGTGCGCGAGCCGGGGGCGAGGAGATCCTGCCGCTCGGGGTGACGGCGGAACCAGTCGCGCACATACGAGCAGAGCGGCATCACCTTGAGTCCCTCCGCCGCCGCGTAGTCCACGGCGGCCGCGACCACGCGCGACGCGATGCCCTGGCCGCGCGCGGCCATCGGGACCTCGGTGTGCACCATGTGCAGGGCGCTGCCGACGCGACGATAGTCGGCCCGGCACAGCCCGTCGGGCAGGCGCGCCTCGAACCGGCTGTCGCGCGCGTTGTGGACGACTTCGAAGGGCGGCGTGCTGCTCATGCGAGGTAATCGATGCGGGAAGTGCGCAAGGTAACATGCGAACCGCCATGGCCTTGGACACCGCGATCTCGCGCATCGACTGGGGATACGTGTACGTCGCGAGCGAGTGGATGCTGCGCATCGGCGCGCTCTTCTACGTGCCGCAGCGCCGTCCGCCGAGTGCCGCGCGCGCGTGGCTGCTCCTCATCTTCTTCCTGCCGTGGTTCGGCGTGCTGCTCTACATGCTGATCGGCCGGGCGTACCTGCCGGCACGGCGATTCCGCGTCCAGAAGCAGATCTTCGATCTCGTGCGCGAGCTCGCGACACGCTCGCCGTCGTTCGAGGCGCTGGTGGCGCGCGCCGTCTCGCCGGAGCTCCTGCCCGCGTTGCGGCTCGCGGACCGCCTGTCCGAGTTTCCCGCCGTCGGCGGCAACCGCTTCGTGCTGCTGCCGCGCTACGACGAGGCCATCGATCGCATCGTGGCCGACGTCGAGGGTGCCACGCGTTACGTTCAT
>CAZIZD010000115.1:0-2672 GCA_964543615.1 uncultured Alcaligenaceae bacterium
AAGGTGGCGGTGTAGAGAAGCCGCCGGCGTTCCCCGCAAGCCCATTCCTTCCCGACCACGGAGACATCGCATGCCCCGATCTACCTGCTGGAAGCTCCCGCTCGTCGCGATGCTGGCGGCGTTCACCGCGGCCGGTGCAGTCAACGCGCAGTCGACCCTCGAACGCGCGCGCAAGGACGGCTTCATCCGTGTCGGATTCCCCAACCAGGTGCCCTACGCCTACGCCGACGAGAAGGGCGTGCTGACGGGCGCCGACGCGGTCATCGCGCGGATGGTGATCCAGAAGATGGGCATCAAGGAGATGGACGGCGTGCTGACGGAGTTCGCTTCCCTGATCCCGGGGCTCAAGGCGGGGCGCTTCGACATCGTGCTCGCAATGTTCGTCAACCCGCAGCGGTGCGCGCAGGCAGCATTCTCGGAGCCCATCTACCGCGTCGCGCAGGGCATCATCGTGAAGCAGGGCAACCCGAAGAAGATCAAGAACTACGACGACCTCGTGAAGCAGGACGACGTCAAGATCGCGGTGATGGCGGGTGCGGTCCAGATGAACAACCTGAAGAAGCTGGGTGTTCCGGACAGCCGCATCGTGAGCTTCCCCGATGGACCCAGCGCCATCGCGGCGGTCAGCGCGGGTCGCGCCGATGCCTTCACCATCAGCGACCTCCCCGCGCGGCGACTCCTCGCCGCGGCGGGCTCCGGCGTCACCCTCGAGATGGTGCCCGCGTTCGCGCCGCCCATGGTCGACGGCCGGCCCGCGCAGGGCCACAGCGCCTTCGCGTTCCGTCCCGAGGACGCGTCGCTGCAGCAGGAGTTCAACAAGCAACTCGCCGAGGTCATGAAGACACCGGCGTTCCTCGAAGCGATGGCGCCCTTCGGCATCACCAAGGACAACCTTCCCGACACCAAGACGGCCGATCTTTGCAAGTGAGTTGACGCCGCGAGACAGCGCCGCGCCCCGCGGCTAGCGCCACCGCGATGGATCTCATCGTCCTGCTCGGCGGCGGCGCCGTCGTCACCGCGAAGATCGCGCTCGGCGCCGCGGTCTTCGCACTGCTCCTCGCGGTTCCGCTGGGACTCGGACGTTCCAGCCGGCGCGCGGCGATCCGCGTCCCGTGCGTGGTCTACATCGAATTCTTCCGCGGCACGTCGCTGGTCGTCCAGCTCTTCTGGCTCTACTTCGTCCTGCCGCAGCTCGGCATCCGGCTCGATGCGATGACCGTCGCGATCATGGGTATCGCGCTCAACTATGGCGCGTACGGCGCCGAGGTGGTGCGCGGCGCGCTGCAATCGGTGGCGCCCGGCCAGGTGCTCGCCGCACGTGCGCTCGGCCTCTCGCCCTGGGGCGTCCTGCGGTACGTCGTGGTTCCGCAGGCCATGCCGATCTTCGTGCGTCCCTGGGGCAACCTCATGATCCAGCTCCTCAAGGCGACGTCGCTCGTCTCGCTCATCACCATCGCCGATCTCACGTACCGTGCCTACCAGATGCACCAGCTCACGATGAAGACGCTGCCGATCTTCGGAACCGTGCTTCTCATCTATTTCGCGATGGCCCAGTGCATCGCGTTCGTCACCTCCCAGGCCGACCGCCACTTCGGCCGCTGGCGCTTCGTGCGGAGCGCTCGATGACACCCACCGGGGCCTGGGACTGGGCGTTCGCCTGGTCGATCCTGCCTCAGCTCCTGCACGCGGCGGTGTGGACGATCCTTGCCACGCTGTTGTCGTTCGCGGGTGCGCTCGTCATCGGCCTGCCGCTCGCGGTGGCGCGCGACTCGCCGCGCAAGTCGCTTCGCGTGCCGGCGGGTGCATTCGTGGAGCTCGTGCGCAGCACGCCCATCCTGGTGCAGGTCTACTTCCTCTACTTCGTGCTGCCGCAGGCGGGCATCGTGCTGCCGGCGCTGGTCGTGGGCGTGCTCGCGCTCTCGATGCATTACGGCACCTACGTGTCGGAGGCGTATCGCGCCGGAATCGCGAGCGTTCCGCAGGGGCAGCGCGACGCGGCCGCGGCGCTCGGACTCACGCCCCGCGCAGCGTTCTTCACGGTGATACTGCCGCAAGCCATCCCGCCCATCGTTCCGGCGCTGGGCAACTACCTCATCGCGCTGTTCAAGGAGACGCCGCTCTTGTCGGCGATCGCGATCGTCGAGCTCCTGCAGACCGCCAAGCTCATCGGCTCGGAGACGTTCCGCTACAACGAGCCCATCACGCTGGTCGGGCTCATCCTGCTCGCGCTGAGCCTGCTTTCCGCGGCCGCGTTGCGCTGGTTCGAGAAGCGCGCCTACCGCTGGCGCTAGACGCGGGACGGGCCGCTTCGGCGAACGCGTCCGCGACGAGTTCACGAAGCCAGCGGTGCGCAGCGCTGCGCTCGTCGCGCCGATGCCAGTAGAGCGTCCAGTCGAAAGGCGGCGCGTCGAACGGCAGGTCGCGCGTCACCAGTCCCTGCTCGCGGAATCGCGATGCGAACCGCCGCGATACCACGGCGACGAGATCCCCGGACGCGAGCATCGGCGGAATCAACATCCAGTGCGGCACGGTCATGGCGACCTTGCGCTGCAGGTTGCGAGCTGCAAGCGCGTCGTCGACGAATCGCTTGTCGGTAGGACTCATCGCCACGCGAAGGTGAGAGGCAGCGAGGAAACGGTCGAGCGTGAGACGCTGCCGAGCCAGCGGATGGC
>CAZIZD010000115.1:2682-11952 GCA_964543615.1 uncultured Alcaligenaceae bacterium
CACATCCTGTCCTGCATGAGCGGCTGGCTCTGGATCGTCTCCGCGTGGGCGAGCTCCATGCTGATCGCGAAATCGACCTGGTTGGTCTCGAGGGCGCGCAACGCGCGCTCGGGTGCGATGTGCAGGAGGTCGAGGCCGATGCCCGGCGCCTGCTCGCGCAGACGCCGGGCGATCGCTGGCAGCGCTAGAAATCCCACGAGGTCGGACATGCGGCCCGTGAACGTGCGGCGCGCCGTCGCGGGATCGAATCCCACGTCGCTCGACAGGAGGCGCTCCACCTGCCGCAGCGTCTGGCGCACGCCGTCGACCAGCTCGAGCGCGCGCGCCGTCGGCTCCATGCCGGAGGGTCCGCGAATGAAGAGCTCGTCGTTGAACATCTTGCGCAGGCGACGGAGCGCATTGCTCATGGCAGGCTGCGTGAGGCCCATCCGCTTCGCTGCGCGCGTGACGTTGCGGTCCGCGGCGAGCGCGTCGAGCATCACGAGCAGGTTGAGGTCGAGCGTGCGAAGCGGCTGCGGCAACCGGGCGCGGCCCGGCCGGTCCATCTCGCGAGTCACGGAGACGCGTCTTCCAGGAGCCGCCGCGCGCGCTCGATGACGGGACGGTCGACGAGCTCTCCGTCGATCTCGCACGCGTACGAGTCGCCGGCCGCCGCGACGACGCGTCGCGCCCACGCGAGCGTCTCGTCGTCCGGCGTGAACGCGCGGGCCACGACGTCGATCTGGTCGGGATGGATGCAGAACTTGCCCCCAAAGCCCTGGTCGCGCTCCCATGCCGACTCCTCCGCGAGGAGGGACGCATCGCGAAACGCGGCGGTCACGCCCGCCACCGGTGCCGGAAGGCCGGCGGCGCGCGAGGCGAGGACGAGGCATGCGGAAGGATGGATCGTGCTGTCCCGGCCCCGCGTGCCCGTGTCGGTCGCGTAGTCCATGTTGCCGAACGCGAGCCGCGCGACGCCGGGCACGCGCGCCGTCTCCCTTGCGTCGAGGATGCCGGCGGCCGTTTCCACCAGCGCCATGAAGGGCATGCCGGGCAGCGCTGCGGTCGCGTGGGCGACTGCGGCGGGCGCGTTGGCCATGGCCAGCACGACGCCGGCGCAACGCGCGCTGCGCAACATCGCGGCATCGTCCTCGAACCACGGGCTGTCGACGGGGTTGACGCGCACCATCACGCGATCGCACGCGCCGACGGCGGCGAGCCACGCCTGCACGGCGTCGCGCGAGGCGGCCTTGTCGATGGGGCGCACCGACGCTTCGAGGTCGACGACGACGAGATCCGCGGCCGTGGCAAGCGCGCGATCGAAACGGTCCGGCCGCGCCGCCGGGACGAACAGCAGCGTACGTGCCCGGCGGATGCGATTCGCAGGAGCCGTCACCGCCGTGGCGTCAGCCGATCATGGCATCGGCCAGCGACTTCATGTCGGGCAGCCAGAGATCGGGTTGATGGGGCGCGCGGCCGAATGGGCGCTTGCGCCGGTCGATGAACGCGGTGTGCATGCCGGCCGCCTTGGCCCCGATGCAATCGAACGCGTGGTTTGCCACGAACAGCACCTCGTCCATGGGTACGCCCAGGATCTCCGCCGCCCTGGTGTAGGTGGCGACATGGGGCTTGAAGGCATTGGCAACCGCGACGGAGATGACCGCGTCGAAGGGTATCCCGTGGTATTGCTTGGCCGTCTCGAGCATGTCGGGATCGCCGTTGGACAGCACCACGATCTTATAGCCGGTCTGCAGCTTTGCGAGCGCCGCGGGTACGTCGGGGAACGGCCGCAGCCGTTCGATGGCCGCGACCAGCATGCGCACCTCGTCCTCGGTGTAAGGGATGCCGGCGCGGTCCATCGTGTAGGAGACGGCGCCGTGCCCGATCTCGCGATACGGCGTGTGCTCGCGATGCAGCAGCGCGTCGATCATCGAGTTCTCGAAGTGGGTGCGGCGCCACCACGTGACGAACGAACCAGGATTGCCCTTCCATCCCTTGGCCGCGAGGAAGGGCGTCACGAACTCGGTGAGGCCGCCCTGCATGTCGACCACGGTGCCGTACTGGTCGAACATCACGACCTTGACCTTGCGCTTGATTGCGTCGACGTCCATCGGACTTGCCTGTCGGAGTTGCGATGGCGCAAAGCGTAGTACGGTCCAATGGATTCAGCAAGTTCATCGTGGTTATCCGATCATTCACAAGGTGAATGACTCGCGACCCGCCACCGCAGCGCATCGAGCACCATCCCGCTCACCCGCTCCGCGGCCTCCGGCCAGTGCGGGAACTGGGGGAACGGACCCGCGTCCACCAGCACCAGCTCGCCGCTGCGCCCGTCGCGCACCAGGTCGAGGTGGCCGAACGCGAGTCCCGTGGCGTCCGACCATCGCGCCACGAGCGCGTCGACGTCGCTTGCGATGCTCACCGCCTGCACGGGCTCGCGTCCGCTCACGAAGGGCTGCTTCTCGAAGACGCGGATGTCGCGTCCGATGAAGTAGACGAGCAGGTGGCAGCCGTGAATGCGCTCCTCGAGGTAGAGATGCCGGTCGGTTGTAGCGGGCAACTGCGAAGGGCCGGCGACGAGCTGCACGCCCGCGCTGCCGGACCCCACGATGGGCTTGCGGACCACGGGATAGTCCGAACCCGGCAGGCGGGCGCGCACCGCCTCCGGCGTGCCGAACCAGAAGCGCGGCGTGACGATGCCCGCGCGCCGGGCCAGGAAGGGTCGCTCGATGCGCGTGGTGACCTGCCGGCTCATCTCGGGATCGGGCACGACGCGCACGCCGAGCGCCTTGGCCTGGAGGCCCGCGTAGATGAAGAAGAGCTGCTTCGACTTCTGCACGACGAGGTCGTAGGCGCCAAGCCGGTCGTCGATCGCAAGATCGGCGAGGCCGATCAGCGCGACGTCGTGGCCTTCCCGCATTGCCCGCGCCGCCAGCACCTCGACGAGTCCCGTGCGCCGCTTGGTGAGAACGGCGATCCTCATCGCCGTGCCAATTCGAGGAGATAGTCGCCAATCATGGCGGCGCCATCCTCGAGGTGGTTGAAGTTGGGTGTCGCGTTGACGTCCGTGAGATAGAAGAGGCCGTCCTCCTCCAGGAAGTCGAGCGATGCGATCGCAAGTCCCGTTGCGCGCGCCACGCGTTGCGCCGCTTCGGTGAGCTCGGGCACGGCGTCGATGCGCACGCGCGTCGCCATCTTGTCCGGGTTCACGAGGACCGGCGCCTGCCGGAAGTGGAGCTGCCGCTCGCCGATGACGTAGACCTTGTATTCGTAGCGGGTGCGCAGGAAGCGCTGGAAGTAGTGGAAGCGCGGGACGATCTCCCCTGGGCCGGCTTCCTCAGCCGTCGGGATCGGCGGAAGCGGCGTTTCCGGCGCGGCGACGATGGGGAGGACGCCTAGGAAGCGCAGGTGATGGTGGTCGACGATGTTCTTGACGATGACGCGATCGAACGAGAGGGGCGGCGACGTGCCGAGCGCGAAATCGGGTACGCGCACGCCCGCCTGCCGGCACGCGAGCCCGCAGGGGAGCCGGTGCGTCGCAAGCCACGTCGCGTGCGCGCCGTTGACGACGCGCACGCACTGGCTCTCGGCCACGCGCGCCATCGTGAGGAGGCCATACCCGCGCCCCTTGGTGAAGATCACGTCCTCGTCGAAGAACGTGCCGCGGCTGTCGACGAGCGTTTCCTCGTCCACGTGCAGCGTCACCTGCGCGCGGCCCTCGAGATGGCGTAGTAAGCTCGCCACGCGCGGCACTTCGTAGGCGGTGGCGATGATTCCGACTTTCATGGCGCGGGAGCGCAGGGCACCTTGCGTGGCGGTGATCGCCAACCGTGATCGCGAGCAGATCGAGACGCTGACCGGAATGCTGTCGCGCGCCGGGGCATCAGTGCTGGAGGTGCCGCCCACCCGCTTGCTGGCGGAGCCGCTGCCCGATCGCCCGATCGATCTCGTCTTTCTCAAGCTCACGACCGAACCCGCGAATCGCCGGGTGTTCGAGGCGCTCGCGCAGCGCGATCTCCGCTTCCTCAACAGCGTGCGCAGCGTCGACATCTGCCAGAGCCGCCGCGAGACGTTCGCGTTCCTGCGGCGGCACGCGCCCGGGGTGGCTTTGCCCCGCGTGTTCGCAGGCGTGGCGGACGCTAGGACCGCGATCGCCGCGGGCATCGAAGTCTGGGTGCGCCGCGACGCGCACAACATTCCACTCGACGAGCGCATCCTCGGGGTGGCGCGCACAAGCGCGGACCTCGATGGCCTCGTTGCGGGACTCGATGCCCAAGCGCTCTTCCTCCAGGAGTACCTGGGCAGCGGTCACCAGACCTGCAAGGCCTACGTGGTGGGAGACCACGTCGCGATCGTGCGTCGAAGCGAGATCCGTCCCGGCGTGTTCGTGTCCGAGCCCCTCGCCATGCCGGAGAGCGTGTTCGACACGATCCGCACGATCGGCCGCGCGTTCGTCATGACCGTGTACGGCGTTGACTTCTTCCATCTTGGCGGCAGGGCCGTGTGCCTCGACGTCAACGACTTCCCGAGCTTCCGCGGCATCGACGGGGGCAACGAGCGGATCTTCGACCTCGCGGCGGCGATGCTGCCGGGCGACGCGGGCTAGGGGCGTCACGCGTCCCAACGGGGGCTGTCACGCGTCCCAACGGGGCTGTCACGCGTCCCAACGGGACTTGAAGACGCCGAGCGCGGCGGTGGCGGACTGATGCGAGCGCTCGACCTGCTGCAGGTAGGCGGCGAGCGCCTTCTCGTAGTCCGCGATCTGGCGCTTGAGCGCCATGTCGGTGACGCGGGGGCCGACGACGGTGCTGAGGAAGTTGGGCTTGGGCGCGCCGGTCGGCAGCATCGGCGCGCGCGGAAGTGCCGCCACCAGCTCCTCGACGGCCTTCTTCTTGGTCATGCGCTTGCGGTCCGCGCGCTCGGCGCACGCTTCGAGCTCGGCGACGAGCGGCTGGAGGTCGCGCGCTACGGAGGGATTTTTCGAGGCGAGCACCTTGAGGCCCGAGGCAATCTTCAGGATGTCGGTGCGCGTGCCCATGTCGAGTCCTCCTGTGTTGCGGCGCGCGACGATGTTGCCACAGTCAGGTCATTCCGTGCACGCAGCAGACGTCGAGCGATCCGTACTCCTTCGCCAGCGATGGTCTCAGGACGCACCTTTCTTGCCGCCCGAACCCTTCTTCTTGGTCATTTCTTCCGTCTCGACCTTTTCTTTCTTGACTTTGACCTTCTTCACCTTTTCCTTCTTCACGACCGGCCCTTTCGATGCCAGTTTCGCGAGGCGCTTGGCCTGCCTGGCTGCGCCATCGATGGCCTTCTTGTTCTTCTGGTGCTGCCGTCGGGCTTTCAGCATCGACGCGTGACTCATTTCGACCTCCGGTGAACGAGATGGACTGCGACGCCAGTTTGACCCCATTCCGGCTTCTTGGCTAACTGACCGCCTGCCAGTCGATACTGAAGGAGGTCCAAGTGGCAAGATTCTGAAGCCCCGCGGACACACGGTGGGGCTCTGCGCTTCTTCCGGGCAGGCCTCGCGTTTGTGGCACTGATCCTGCCTGTCAGCTGCAGCGCGGCTACAATCACCGCACGTTCAACAGACATTGCATTGCCCGTTCTCCCGCGCAGCGCCAACTCGATGAGTCACCTGTCGCACCGCTTCTGCGTTGCCCCGATGATGGACTGGACCGACCGGCATTGCCGGTTCTTCCTGCGCCAGATCTCGCGTCACGCCCGCCTGTACACCGAAATGGTGACCGCACCTGCGCTCATGCACGGCGACGTCCCGCGCCACCTCGACTTCGATCCGCAGGAGCATCCCGTCGCGCTGCAGCTTGGCGGCAGCGATCCCGCCATGCTTGCGCACGCAGCGAGGCTCGGCGAGCGCTGGGGCTACAACGAGATCAACCTCAACTGCGGATGCCCCTCCGAGCGCGTGCAGACGGGGAGCTTCGGGGCATGCCTCATGGCCGAGCCGCGACTCGTCGCCGACTGTGTCGCGGCGATGCGCGACGCGGTCACGCTGCCGGTGACGGTCAAGCATCGGATCGGGCTCGACTACGACGAGGACTACGGCTTCGTGCGCGACTTCGTCGGCATCGTCGCGCAAGCCGGCTGCGGCGTGTTCATCGTGCACGCGCGAAACGCGGTGCTGAAGGGCCTGTCGCCGAAGGAGAACCGCGAGGTTCCACGCCTGCGCTACGAAGTGGTGCATCGCCTCAAGCGCGACTTTCCGGCGCTCACCATCGTGCTCAACGGCGGACTCGACGCGTGGCCTGCGATCGAGCGCGAGCTCGAGCGCGTCGACGGGGTGATGCTCGGACGCGTCGCCTACCACGACCCGATGTTCCTCGCGGGTGCGGACTGGAAGCTCTTCGGCGACGACCGGCCCCCTCCGACGCGGGAGCGCGTGCTGCGCGCCATGGTCCCATATGCCGGGACACAGCGCGCCCGCGGCGTGCCCCTGCGCTCGATCGCGCGCCACATGCTGGGCCTGTACCACGCCCGCCCCGGCGGACGCCGCTATCGCCAACTGCTGTCGGACGCGACACGGCTACGCAACGCCGGACCCGAGCTGCTCGTCGAGGCCCTGGCTGCGGCCGAGCCCGCGCAAGACGAGTCCGCTCACGCCTTCGGCCTCTAGTCGACGCGCGTTCACGGGCGTGAACGTGGCACCGCTGCGAAGCGGGGCGAAAAGCGGGCCCTACAACACGACCAGTTGTGATAATTTCGTCGCTCGCGCACGCAACCCGCCGAACGGAGGATCTTCATGAAGTCTCCCTATCGCACCATCCACCAACCCGGCCGGCGCAAGTTCATCCGCGGCGCGTCCGCGGCCGCCGTCGCGACACTCGGCGCTCCCTACATCTGGGCGCAGGGCAAGACCGACGACACGCTCGTGGTCAACAGCTTCGGCGGCGAGTACCAGGAGCTCTTCGAGAAGGCGGTCCTGCAGCCCTTCGAGAAGAAGTTCGGCGTCAAGGTCGTGCACGACGCGACCGGCACGTCCGCGCAGGACTACGCGAAGATCCGCGCGTCCAAGGGCGCGCCCGGCTTCGACGTCGCGGCGGCGCTCTCCCCGCCCGAGGTCGTGCTGGGCGGCAAGGAAAACCTCCTCGAGAAGCTGACCGAGAAGGAAGTCCCCAACATCAAGTACACGTGGGAGAAGGCGCGCGCGGCGATGCCTCCGGTCGCGGCCATCCACACGCTGCAGTTCGACTCGCTCCTCTACAACAAGGACAAGATCGACAAGCCGGTCTCGTGGGCAGACTACTGGCAGCCCGAGAAAAAGTACGGCGCGAAGATCAAGGGGCACGTCATCAATTACAACCCCGCCAACCTGCTCTCGGTGTACGCGTTGATCCACGCGGCCGAGTTGGGCGGCGGGAGCGCCACGAGCATGGATCCCGCGTGGGCGCTGCTCAAGGCGCAAAAGCCGATGGTGGGCGTTATCGTCACCACGTCGGCCGAGGCGGCTCCCCACTTCGAAAGCGGCGAGGTCTGGATCTCGCCGTACTGGAGCGCGCGCGCGGGCTACTACATCAGCCGCGGTATCCCCTACGGCATGATCGTGCCCAAGGAAGGCGTCATCGCCAACATCGACTCCTCGGCCGTTCCGGTCGGTGCCAGAAACAAGAAGCTCGCGTACGAGTTCATCAACTTCCAGCTCGATCCCGCGATCCAGCGCGCGTGGTGCGTCGCCTACTTCTGCAGCCCGGGACGCGGCGACATCGCCGACTGGCCCAAGGGATTCGCCGACTCGCAGATCGTCACCGCCAAGCAGTTCGACTCGGTGAAGCTGCCCGACCTCGACGCCATCGGCACCAACCGCAAGGATTGGACGCTCAAGTGGCAGGAAATAATGGGCTAAGAGCCGGCGAATGCGAGATTCGACGGGCCGCCTAGCCATTGGCCTCCGCTAGCGGCCGTACGCAAGTGTGGTGGCTCGTCGCCTTGCCGGCGGCGTTCCTGCTCGTCTTCTTCGTGGCGCCGAACGCGCTCCTGCTCTCGGCCAGCTTCCAGAAGACCGAGGCGCAGCAGCTGACGAGCGAGCTCACGCTCGACAATTACCGGTTCCTGTTCACAAAGCCGCTGTACCTCGAGGTGTTCGTGCGTACGCTCGTGGTCGGCGTGGCGGTGGGGCTGATCGACGTCCTGCTGGGATTTCCGCTCGCCTACTTCCTCGTGCGCACGAAGAGCCGCTGGAAAGGATTGCTCATCGCGCTGTCGCTTGCTCCGCTTCTGGCGAGCGTGGTGGTGCGCACGTACGGCTGGTACATCATCCTCAACCGCTTCGGCGTGGCCAACGACGCGCTCCTGGGCCTCGGCCTCATCGAGCAGCGAATTCCGTTCATGCCGAGCACGGGCGCGATCATCGTGGGTCTCGCGCATGCCCTGCTGCCCTATACCGTGCTGTCGATCATGGGGTCGCTGCAGGGCATCAATCCCAATCTCGAGTCCGCCGCCATGAGCCTCGGCGCCAATCGCGCGCGCACGTTCTTCGGCGTCTTGCTGCCGCTTTCGCTGCCCGGTGTGGCGGGCGGGTTCCTGCTCGTGTTCTCGATCGCGATCAGCGCGTACGCAACGCCCGCGATCCTCGGCGGCCCCGCGACGCAGGTGGCCGCGACCGCGATCTACAACTTCATCATCCAGCTACTCGACTGGTCGCTCGGTGCGGCGCTGGCCGTGGTGCTGATCGTGAGCACGCTGCTGCTCCTGTACGGGGCGTCGAAGCTCGGCGCGAGGAAAGCTTCGCTGTGAATCTGAAGCGTTGGCGGGCCAACAGCGCTCCCTGGGCGGGGTTGCGCCTCGTTGTCATCCTCATCTATGTGTTCTCGCTCGGCCCGATCCTCATCACCGCGGCGGTGTCGTTCAACTCGGGCAACCGCTCGTTCTTTCCGCCGCGCGGCTTCTCGTTGCGCTGGTGGGAGCGCGCCTTCGCGCCCGAGTGGCTCGACCCGCTGTGGTTCAGCATCAAGCTGGGGTCGCTCACCGCGCTGTTCGCAACACTGCTCGCGCTGCCGATGGCCTTTGCGCTGCACCGCTATCGCTTTCGCGGCCGCGACGCGCTGGTGGCGATGACGCTCGGCCCGCTCATGCTGCCGTCGCTCGTCACGGGCGTGGGCCTGCTGCAGCTCTTCGAGCTGCTGGGTCTGCGCCAGTACGTGGGATTCGTCGCGCTGCTCGTCGGGCACGTGGTGATCTGCATGCCGTTCGCGGTGCGCACGGTCGCGATCAGCCTCTCGACGCTGCCGCCCAGCGTCGAGCTCGCCGCCGCGAGCCTGGGCGCCACGCGCC
>CAZIZD010000116.1:0-11872 GCA_964543615.1 uncultured Alcaligenaceae bacterium
GATTACCTGCAGCTGCAAAAGCGGTTCGCGCATCTCTTCGGCAAGCAGCGCGACGAGGAACGCATCGCGCGCATCCAGGCGATGGCCGACGCCAACATTGCCGAATTCGGACTCCTGGATGACTGAGGGCCGTCGATGACCGACAAGCCGTTCGCCATCACTCTCGACGTGGGGTCGAGCCTCGCCAACAAGACGGGCGCATGGCGCACGAGCCGGCCGGTCTATCTCGACCGGCTTCCGCCGTGCAACCACGCATGTCCCGCGGGCGAGAACATCCAGGGCTGGCTCTACCACGCCGAGTCGGGTGACTACGAGGCCGCATGGCGCGTGCTGGTGCAGGACAACCCGATGCCGGCCGTGATGGGCCGCGTGTGCTATCACCCGTGCGAGGGCGCGTGCAATCGCGGCTCGCTCGACGAGGCCGTGGGCATCAACTCGGTCGAGCGGTTCCTGGGCGACGAGGCGCTGAAACGCGGCTGGCGCTTCGCGCCGCCTGCACGGGAGTCGGGCAAGCGCGTGCTCGTGGTGGGCGCGGGACCCTCGGGGCTCTCGGCCGCGTATCACCTGCGCCGGCTGGGCCACGCGGTGCGCATCGTCGAGGCGGAGCCCCTGACCGGCGGCATGATGCGCTTCGGAATTCCCAAGTACCGCCTGCCCCGTGACGTGCTCGACGCGGAGGTGCAGCGCATCCTCGACATGGGCGTCGAGCTGACCCTCGACACCAAGGTGACCGACATCCTGGTGACGATGCGCGAGGGCGGATTCGACGCAGCATTCCTCGCGGTGGGCGCGCATCTTGCCAAGCGCGCGTACATTCCCGCGGGTGAGGCGGCGCACATGCTCGACGCCGTGTCGGTGCTGCGCAGCATGGAGGGCGAAGATCGTCCGATGCTCGGGCGCAGGGTCGTCGTGTACGGCGGCGGCAACACCGCGCTCGACGTCGCTCGCACCGCTAAGCGCCTGGGCGCGAGCGAGGCGATCATCGTGTACCGCCGCACGCGCGAGAAGATGCCCGCGCACGACTTCGAACTCGAGGAAGCCCTGCAGGAGGGCGTGCTGGTCAAGTGGCTGTCGACGATCAAGGGCATGTCGAACGAGGGCACGCTGACCGTCGAGAAGATGGCGCTCGACGCGAACGGCTTCCCGCAGCCGACGGGCGAGATCGAGACGCTCGAAGCGGACTCGCTCGTGCTCGCACTGGGGCAGGACGTCGACCTGTCGCTCCTGGACGGCGTGCCGGGCTTGCGCGTCGAGGACGGCGTGGTCGAGGTGGGGCCCGACATGATGACGGGTTACGCCGGGATCTTCGCGGGCGGCGACATGGTGCCCTCCGAGCGCACCGTGACGGTTGCGATCGGCCACGGCAAGAAGGCGGCGCGGCACATCGACGCGTGGTTGCGCGGCCGGCGCTACGAGCCCGCGCCCAAGCACGAGGTCGCCGCCTTCGACAAGCTCAACACCTGGTACTACACCGATGCACCCAAGACCGTGCGCAGGATGCTCGACCTCGCGCGGCGCACGTCGACCTTCGACGAAGTGGTGCACGGGCTGACGGAGAGCAACGCGCTGTTCGAGGCGCGCCGCTGCCTGTCCTGCGGGAATTGCTTCGAGTGCGACAACTGTTACGGCGTGTGCCCGGACAACGCGGTGATCAAGCTCGGCCCGGGCAAGCGCTTCGAGTTCAACTACGACTACTGCAAAGGATGCGGCATCTGCGTGTCGGAGTGCCCGTGCGGGGCCATCACGATGGTGCCGGAGACCGTATGAACAACGAGACCATGGCGCGCGACGCCGCGGCCGGCATGCCGCGCGGCGCGGCCCTGCTGCACGACCCCGCCTTCAACAAGGGCACTGCATTCTCGCTGCCCGAGCGCGACGCGCTGGGACTTCGCGGGCTCCTGCCGCCGCGGGTATTCACGCAGGAGGAGCAGGTGCAGCGCGTGCTGGAGAACTTCCGGCGCAAGGCATCGCCGCTCGAGAAGTACATCGACCTCGCCAACCTGCACGACCGCAACGAGGCGCTCTTCTTCCGGCTCCTCATCGACTATCCGGACGAGATGCTCCCCATCGTCTACACGCCGACGGTCGGGCTCGCGTGCGAGCAATACGGGCACATCTTCCAGCGCCCGCGCGGCCTCTTCGTCAGCGCGCGCGACCGCGGGTCGGTGCGCGAGGTGCTCGCCAACTGGCCGCGCCGGGATGTCGCGATCATCGTCGTGTCCGACGGCGAGCGCATCCTGGGCCTGGGCGACCTCGGCGCCAACGGCATGGGCATTCCCGTGGGCAAGCTCGCGCTCTATTCGGCGTGCGCGGGCGTGCATCCGAACCTGTGCCTGCCGGTCCTGCTCGACGTGGGCACCAACAACCCGCAGTTGCGCAGCGACCCGCTCTATCTCGGCCTGCAGGAGCCGCGTCTTGACGGCGAGGACTACGACGCGCTCGTGGACGAGTTCGTCACGGCGGCGCGCGAGGTGTTTCCGGGTGTCGTGATCCAGTTCGAGGACTTTGCGAACCATCACGCGTTCCATCTGCTCGAGCGCTATCGCGATCGCATCGCCACCTTCAACGACGACATCCAGGGTACCGCGGCGGTGACGCTCGCGGGCCTCATCTCCGCCCTGCGGGTGACGGGGGGCAAGCTTTCCGACCAGGTCATCCTGTTCCAGGGGGCGGGCGAGGCAGCCACGGGGATCGCGAATCTCACGGTATCGGCGATGGTCGCGCAGGGGGCGAGCCCCGAGGCCGCGCGCCGCCGTTGCTGGCTCGTGGACTCGCAGGGGCTCGTCACGGCCGGGCGCGGGACGCTCGCGGAACACAAGCGTCCGTTCGCGCACGAGCACGCGCCGGTGCGCGACCTGGCAGGCGCGGTGCACGCCCTGCGCCCCACCGCCATCATCGGCGTCGCCGCCGTCGGCGGCGCGTTCACGCAAGGCGTGCTCGCCGAGATGGCGCGGATCAACGAGCGCCCGATCGTGTTCGCGTTGTCCAATCCCACGTCCAAGTCGGAGTGCACCGCGCAGGAGGCCTACCGTGCGACCGGCGGCCGCGCGCTCTTCGCGTGCGGCAGCCCGTTCGATCCTGTGCGCCACGAGGGACGCATGCTCGTGCCGCGACAGGGCAACAACTCGTACATCTTCCCGGGCGTCGGGCTGGGCGCGATCGTCGCGCGCACCTCGCGCATCACGGACGAGATGTTCATGGCCGCGGCGCGCACGCTTGCCGGCCTCGTGAGCGAGAGCGATCTCGCGCAGGGCAGCCTCTACCCCGCGCTGTCGCGCGTGCGCGAAGTCTCGGCGCACATCGCGGCCGCGGTCGTGCGCATCGCACTCGACCGGGGGCTGGCCGGCATCGAGGAACCCGCCGACGTGCTCGCGCTCGTGCGCGCACACATGTACGAGCCGGCCTACGCAAGCTACGTCGCGGCCTGAAACGGAGGACCACCATGCACGAAGCGCATCTCGCCAAGCTCCGCCACCATCCCTTCGTGCTCGAGTTTGAGCCGAGGCACGTCGAACGCCTGGCTTCGCTTGCGCGCGACGTGCGCTTCGAACGCGACCAGGTCATCTTCCGCGAGGGGGACGACTGCTCGGAGTTCTATCTCATCTGCAGCGGGCTCGTGTCGCTCGAACTCGTGGCGCCAGGCCATGTCTTCCGCGTGCAGACGCTGTTCGCGGGCGACGAGCTTGGATGGTCCGCGGTCCTCATGGGCAGCGGCAAGCAGTTCCAGGCGCGCGTGCTCGAGCGCGTCGACGCCCTCGCGTTCGAGGCGAGCGAGGTGCTCGCCGCGTGCCGCGAGGACACGGGATTCGGCTTCGCGCTGATGCAGCGGCTGCTCGCGGTGGTCGCCGAGCGCCTGCAGGCCACGCGCGTGCAGCTCCTCGACATGTACTCGCCGGTCGCGGCGAGGGCGGGTGCCTGAGACCCGCGGTTCGGGAGCGTGCCGCGCGACGTCGGCGCTTCTTGCAAGCACACAGCATCATCGCGAGCACGCGTGCGAGCTCGTCGTCGCTGCGCGGCGTGGGGGCGCCGTCCGAGCGTAGTTCACTCTTGGGTTAACCACCCCCTTCGAACCTCTCCGCTGGACGTTTGCATCAGCCAAGCGGCACGGTGCCCTCGTAACAGGCGTTTTGATCTCAATCTCGCTCAGCGCAGCGCGATACCATGGCCGCCATCGGGTGCGAAGGGCAGGAAGATCCGCTGATCAGGACTCTCTAGCCAATGCTGATGATCGGCATACGACGAGCGAAAACGTGAACGGGCCGCCGTTCTTCATCGGCTTGCAATCGCTACGCGGCGTAGCCGCGCTGGTCGTCCTGCTTTTCCACATTCCCGCATGGTACCCGCCATTCTCCGACGCGAACACGTTGCGGAACGGATACCTGATGGTGGATCTGTTTTTCGTTCTGTCTGGGTTCGTGCTGATGCATGCGTATGGGGCCTCAATCTCCAATGGTAAGGCCTTATTCAACTTCGGCCTTCTGCGTCTTGGCCGCCTCTATCCCGTACACCTCCTATTCCTCTTGCTCTTCCTGGCGGTCGAGATTGCGCGATACATCCTGGCCACTCGATTCGGGATTGTTGGCCCGAACGCCCGGCCCTCATTCCAGGAGAACGGCCTAAGCGCTTTCGTGCAGAACCTGCTGTTGATCCAGGCGTTGGGATTCACCGGCGATGCAACGACGTTCAATGGCCCGAGCTGGAGCATCAGTACGGAGTTCTACACCTACGTGCTTTTCGGTGCCGGGATTCTTACTCTCACGCTGAAGAACTTCGGCCGGGTCGCGCTGGCAATCGTTATGGTCACGATGGGTGCCCTGGTCCTGGGCCACGATGCCATTGGCAACTACCGCTTCGTGACCGAGTGCCTGGCCGGGTTTTTCATCGGTACGTTGTCGTACTTTGTGTATCGCTCCATGAGAGGCCGGCTTCAGACGATCGACTGGCCAGTGGCGCTGCTCGTGTGCATCTTTGCGCTCATGTACGCGAAGGCCCCCGGCTCCGTGTGGGATGTACTGATGTTTCCAATGTCGGCGCTTCTCGTCTTGTCCCTGGTGCTGACACCAGGAAGTTGGACCGGAGTCCTTCTCAATAGCCGGCCTGTCCAGTGGCTCGGCGAGATCTCGTATTCGCTGTACATGTGCCACGCCTTCATGCTCTGGCTTGCTAACCAGATCTGCCGGGTCCTCCTTCGGCAGCCCGAGGCGATGGTGAATGGAATGCTGACGCCGCAGTTGACGCGAGAACAGGCCATCGTGGCGTATCCGCTTGCAACGTTGATTACGATCATCGTTGCATGGGGGACGTTCACTCTGGTTGAAGATCCCTGTCGCCGATGGTCCCGTCGTTTCGTTCGGAACCCCTAGCCCCCACGGGATTGGCCCACCTGCCGTTGGCCAAACTGAGCGCCATCGTTCAGCAATCGAGTCCGGCCCTACAGCAGTCCCAGCACCCACCCCGGGAACACGCCGATCACGAGCGAAGCGGCAAGGCACAACGCGCATGCGGGCGTCGCGAGCTCGCGCTGCCCGCCCGTCGCGACCGACGGCTCGGCCTCCTTCATGAACATGAGCTGGATGACGCGCAGGTAGAAGTAGATGCCGAGGTAGCTGCCGACGAGGCCGAGCACGGCGTACGTGGTGTAGCCGGCGGCAATCGCGTTCTTGAAGATGAGGAACTTGGCGACGAAGCCAGGCAGCGGCGGGATGCCCGCCAGCGAGAGCATGGCGATCGCGATCATGAATGCCGCATACGGCGAGCGCGCGAAGAGTCCCGACAGCGCCTCCACGCGGTCCTCGCCGGCGATCCTCGGCAGTGCCGCGAACGCGAGCACGTTCATGACGCCGTATGCGAGCGCGTAGAAGAGAACCGCCTGATAGCGGCCTGGCGGATCGCCGAGCAGCGCGTAGAAGAGATAGCCCGCGTGCGCGATGGACGAGTACGCGATCATGCGGCGGAAGCTCCGCTGCCGCATCGCGGCAAGGTTGCCCCACACGATCGAGGCGAGCGGCAGGATCGCAACCAGCACTAGGATCGCGCCTTCGAGCGGCCGGTCGGCGAAGAGGCGCACCGCGGCGAGCAGCACGGCGGCCTTCACCACGGTTGCCATGTACGCGGTCACCGGTACGCTCGCGCCTTCGTAGGCGTCGGGGGCCCATGCGTGGAAGGGCACCACCGCGGCCTTGAGGAAGAACGCCGACAAGACCAGCGCGACGCCGGCCAGCGCCATGGTGTCGTGCGAGGCGAGCGCGATGGTGAACGAGGCGAAGGACAGGGATCCGGTGTTGCCGTAGATGAGCGATGCGCCGAGCAGGAGGCAAGCCGACGCGACGCCGCCCAGCACGAGGTACTTGAGCGCGGCTTCGGCGCTCTTCGTGTCGCGTCCGTCGACCAGCACCATCACGTACAGGGGCAGCGACATGAGCTCGAAGCCCACGAACAGCGTGAGGAAGCTGTCGGAGGAGAGCATGAGGCAGGCGCCGTACAGTGACGAGATCGCGAGGACGAAGAAGCGCGTTTGCGCGAGGTCGTCGACGCAGAGCAGGATGATGGGCGCCGCCAGTGCGAGCACCACGGCCTTGGCAGCGAAGTCCGAAGGCGTCAGGCGGATCTGCCCGACGAACGGCTCGGAGGTGACGCCGGCGAGCGCGAGCATCGTTGCGGCTGCGGCAGCGGCGCACACGACGAGGAGCGCGAGGCCGAACCCCTTCGTCTTGCGTGGCGACAGTATGTCGACGACCAGCAGCATCACGATCCCGAGCAGCAGGATGTGCTCGGGCGCCATGAAGATCAGGGCTTCGCGGAAGTTCATCGCGCGGACTCGGCGGTTTGGGTCACGACCGGCAACCGCGCGGTCATGACCAGGGTCTGGTAGCGGCGGGCGGCGAGCTCTGTCTTCTTGAGCGGCTCGTCGGGGAAGAGCCCGAGGGCGAATATGGCGGCCACCAGGATCGCGAGGATCGTGCCTTCGCGCAGCGTGATGTCACCCGGCGTTCCGTGCGGCGTCTTGACGGCGCCGAACAGGAAGCGCTGCGCGAAGAAGAGCATGTACAGCGCGCCCAGCACGACGCCCAGCACCGCGGTGGACGCCAGCGCCAGCATGGTCGACGATCCGGCCAGATGCTCCTTCCACGACGCGACGAACGCGCCCAGCAGCACCAGGAATTCGCCGGTGAATCCGCTCGTGGCCGGCAATCCGATCGACGCGAGCGTGAGGATCAGGAAGAAGACCGAGTACACGGGCAGGATCTTGGCGAGGCCGCCGTAAGCCGCGAGCTCGCGGGTGTGGCAGCGCTCGTAGATCATGCCTACCATCAGGAACAGGCCGGCCGCGGTGAGGCCGTGGCTCACCATCTGCACGATCGCGCCCTGGATGCCGATGAGGTCGAGGCTCGCGAGACCGAGCATCACGTACCCCAGGTGGCTGATCGACGAGTACGCAATGATCTTCTTGATGTCGGTCTGCACGAGGGCAAGGCAGGCGCCGTATACGATGCTGAGGACGGCGAGCGCGGCGATGATCGGCGTGGCGATGCGCGCCGCGTCCGGGAACAGCGGGAAGCCGAGCTTCATGAAGCCGTAGGTGCCCATCTTGAGCAGCACGCCGGCGAGGATCACCGAGCCCGCGGTGGGCGCCTCGACGTGCGCGTCCGGCAGCCACGTGTGCAGCGGGACGACCGGAACCTTGATCGCGAACGACAGCGCGAACGCGGCCAGCAGGATCTCCTGGGTCGACAGCGGAAGCCGCGCCTTGTAGAGGTCCTCGAACGCGAACGACGCCGTGCCCGTCGACACCTGCAGGCTGTAGACGAGGTAGATCATCGCCGCCAGCATGAGGATGCTTCCGAACGCGGTGTACAGGACGAACTTGAACGTCGCGTAGACGCGCCGCTCGCCGCCCCAGATTCCGATGATGAGGAACATCGGGATCATCATCGCTTCCCAGAACACGTAGAACAGGAAGAGGTCCTGGGCGAGGAAGGTGCCCATCATCGCGAACTGGATGAGGAGCACCATCGCGTAGAAGAGCTTCACGTCCTTCTGGATCGCGGAGAAGGCGCCGGCCACGACGAGCGGTCCCAGGAACGCGGTCAGCAGCACCAACAGCACGTTCATCCCGTCGAGGCCGACATGGTAGTCCACGCCCCAAGCCCCGATCCACGGCACGCGGGTCGCGAACTGGAGGGACGCGGCGGCGGGGTCGAACTGCGCGTACAGGCACACCGCGATCGCGAACTGGAGCACCATCACCCACAAGGTCAGCGTGCGGACGCCGCCGTCGGTGCGCAGCGGAATCAGCAGCAACGCCCCGATCACGGGCAGGAACAGCGTGAGGTTGACGAGTCCGGCGCTAGACATGGGACCAGCTCCACCAGAGCGCACCCGCCACGCCCGCGAGCGCCAGCAGCACGTAGAGTTGCAGTTGACCGGTCTGGATGCGCGCGAGCGCGCCGGCGGTGCGACGCGCGAGCCGCGCCATGCCGTCGAGCGTGCCGTCGAGGATCGCACGGTCGCCGATGTCCAGGAAGACGTTCTTGGACACCCAGGTGAGCGGGCGTGCGAGCACGGCGTCGTAGATCTCGTCGACGTAGTACTTGGCCGCGAGCAGGCCGTAGATCGCGGCGAAGCGCGCGCGCAGAACCTCGGCGCGCCTCAAGTCGCCGAAGACATACCACGCGGCCGCGAGCCCGATGAAGGCGATGCCTACGGACAGGTACACGACCGGCGACTCGAGGCCTTCCGCCCCGGGCTTGATCGCCGGAAGCGGCAGCATGCCTTCGAGGTAGTGCGGGATGGAGACGAACCCGCCCAGCGCCGATGCGACTGCGAGCAGCGCCAGAACGGAGGTCATCGACAGCGGCGACTCGTGCACGTGGTGCGCGGCTTCTTCGCTCATCCTCGGCGCGCCGAAGAACGTGAGCCACAGCAGGCGGAACATGTAGAACGCGGTCATCAGAGCGGTGAGCGAGGCGACGGCGAACAGCACCGGGGAGCCACCGCGTGCGCTGCCCAGCGCGAACCAAAGGATCTCGTCCTTGGAGAAGAAGCCCGCAAGCGGCGGGATGCCCGCGATGGCCGCGGTGGCGATCGCGAACGTCGCGAACGTGACGGGAATCTTCTTCGCGAGCCCGCCCATCTTGCGCACGTCCTGCTCGCCGCCCATCGCATGGATGACGCTGCCCGCGCCCAGGAACAGGCAGGCCTTGAAGAACGCGTGGGTGTAGACGTGGAAGATGGCCACGCCGTAAGCGCCGACGCCGATCGCGACGAACATGAGGCCGAGCTGCGACACCGTCGAGTACGCGAGCACTTTCTTGATGTCGGTCTGCGCGACGGCAATGGTGGCGGCGAAGAAGGCCGTCGCGACGCCCACACCGGCGACGATCCCGGAGGCTTCCGGCGCGAGCAGGTAGATGGGCGACAGCCGCGCGGTCATGTACACGCCTGCCGTCACCATGGTCGCGGCGTGGATCAGCGCGGACACTGGCGTCGGGCCGGCCATGGCGTCGGGCAGCCAGACGTGCAGCGGAATCTGCGCCGACTTGCCGCAGGCGCCTACGAACAGGAGGATGCCCACGAGGCTCGCGGACACCGCCGGTGCGCTGCCGCTCGCGAAGTGCGCGTTGATGGCGGGGATGTCGAGCGTGCCGACCGCGTACCAGAGCAGGAACATGCCGAGCAGGAAGCCCGCGTCGCCCACGCGGTTGGTGATGAACGCCTTCTTGCCTGCGCGCGCCTTCTCCATGTCCTCGAACCAGAATCCGATGAGGAGGTAGGACGCGAGGCCCACGCCTTCCCAGCCGACGAACAGCACGAGCAGCGACTTGCCGAGCACCAGCAGGAGCATGAAGAAGAGGAACAGGTTGAGGTACGCGAAGTAGCGCGCGTAGCCCGGGTCCTCTTTCATGTAACCGGTCGAGTAGATGTGGATGAGCGATCCCACGCCGGTGACGATGAGGACCATGACCGCGGAGAGGCGGTCGAACTGGAAGGCGATCTCGAAGGACTGCCCGGCGAAGGACGCCCAGGTGTAGACCGTCTCGACCAGCGGCTTGCCGCTGCCCGAGAGCTCCGCGAAGCAGGAGAGCGCGACCGCGAAGGCGGCGAGCGGAAGTCCGCAGCCGACCACGCTGACGAAAGTGCGTCCGAGCCGGCGGCCGATCAGGCCGTTGAGCAGGAAGCCCGCGAAGGGCAGCAGGGCGATGGCGAGGAGTCTCATGGCTTGGGCGTCATCCCGTCGCTCCGGAAACGAGCGTGGGCGTTCATCCTCTCAGCTCCGCGTACGACTCGACGTCGAGCGTCTTGCGCGCCCGTGCGAGCAGCAGCAGGATCGGGATGGCGATGGCGATCTCCGCGCCCGCGACCACGAACACGAGGAACACGAGCACCGCGCCCTCCGTCGTGGCGGTGTGCTGCGCGAAGGTCACGAGCGTGAGGTTGACCCCGTTCAGCATGAGCTCCATGCACATGAGCATCACGAGGGCGTTGCGGCGGACCACCACGCCGGCGAGGCCGATCGCAAACAGGAGCGCACCGACCATCACCAGGAACTGGGTCTTATCCACGGCGGGAACCTCCGATCTTGACCACCGCGATCGCCGCCACCACGGCCGCCACCAGCAGCACGGAGATGAGCTCGAAGTAGAGCCAGTACTCGTTGACGAAGGCCTCGGAGAAGGCCTGCACGCCGAACGCGTGCGCCGTGTCCCTCGCGGCCGGCGCCTGCTCGCCGGAGAGCGCGTAGCCGAAGACGAAGGCGAGGGCCACGAGGCCCACGCCGCCCGGCACCGCCAACCGGCCGAAGCGCGAGAACGAGCGATCGCGCACGTCGATCAGCATGATCACGTAGACCATGAACACCATGACGGCGCCGACGTAGATCAGCACCTGGAACACGGCGATCGCGTGGACGCCAAGGAGCGCGTAGATTCCCGCGAGCGAGACCATGCAGACGATCAGCGCGAGCGCTACGCGCATCGGATGACGGGCGAACAGCATCGCGAGCGCCGAGGCGACGGATGCGGCGGCGAAGAAGTAGAGGAGGGCCGACTCGATCATCGCGCGTCCTTCGGCGGGTACGGCTTGGCCGGGTCCTTCTGCGGGTTCCAGGTGAGGAGCTCGGGCAGCGAGAGCCACATCGCGTGGCGGTCTGCGCCCGGGAAGTTGGGCACCTCGGGCACCATCCGGATCGCGTCCTCGGGGCAGGCCTCCACGCACAGCCCGCAGAACACGCAGCGCGAGTAGTCGATGGTGAACTGCACGGGGTACGTCGGATGCGCGGTGTCCTCGGGATCGAAGCCCGTCTCGATCTCGATCACCTTGGCCGGGCAGACGGTCGCGCACAGGTTGCAGGCGACGCACTGCGGGCGCCCGTCGGGCCGCTGCGTGAGCACGTGCTTGCCGCGGTTGATGGGCGAGTAGTCGGCGCGCTTCTCTTCCGGGTAGTACGTGGTGAGCGCGCCCTTGCGGCCGGTCATCCACTTGGCCATGTTGCGCATGAACACGCCGCCGGTGATCGAGAGGCCGCGCAGGATCTCGGGCAGGTAGGAGCGCTCCCACCAGCCCATCTTGGGGGCGTTGTAGTACCGCTTCACGGGAGCGTTCACTGGACTACCCTCCGCGCTGCGCGCTTTGGGGCGATTCGCCCTCCGGGGCGGCCGTTCGGGCTCATGTCCGGATCATCCAGAGGGCGACGACCGTGACCGCCATGTTGATGAGCGCGAGCGGCAGCAGGAACCGCCACGCGAAGCTCAGCAACTGGTCGTAGCGGAAGCGCGGCAGCGACCAGCGGATCAGGATCTGGAAGCTGCACAGCAGGAAGACCTTGCCCAGGAACACCACGACCTGCGTGACCAGCACGGCGCCGTGGCTCATG